>CAYOKO010000011.1:0-25380 GCA_964404555.1 uncultured Bacteroidaceae bacterium
AGGCGTAAACCTTGTTGTAGATAAGCAAGGGGGAACACGCAAGGTGCTATACTAAGTCTTCCCGTTGCTTATTGTAACTTCCCTTGAACATTTTAAAACCCGTAGCGGATAAACGTATGTACATCCACTACGGGTTCTCTCTTTTGCCAAATACACTAACTTTATCTAAAATCTACTAACTAACAGTCTCTTTCAATTCAAAAGGAAAATCTTTTGTTGTCCTTTATAGGTGCAACGAACGGTAGCTCTGCCATCGGAGATAGGAGAACACATCGTGGTTACCCCCTCCTTATCCGCATGCACCTCAATCTTGGAACCCTCGTGCAATGGGGCATATACTTGGTAACGATTGGTCTCGCTGTATCCGTTCTCATTGGTAAAGAAGCAGGGCTTTTCCGGAATCTTTACCGTTTTCCCATCTACCTTAATGGATATACGGGGTGCAACAGGACGCTCTACTTCCTCTCCGTTCTTGCTAAACGCTATTCCCTGCAGATGGAATAATCCTTGTGACGGTGTGAAATGATCCCCTTCTGCCACTAAGTAGATGGCGTGCTTCCCCTTGAGCCCCTCTACCGCGGGAACGGCAACTCTATATGGAGTACACTCTCTACGTGCATTGCCCGGCACCTCTACAACGGCAATCTCACGTCCCTTCCATGTGGCGTTGGCGTAAGGACCATCTAGCATAACATGTATCTTGAACGCTCCGTTTCTGCCAGGCGTAAGGAACAGTGTCAACCACGTGTTGTCTCCCTTCCTCGTGCCCTCGAATGCCGGTATTCCCGCTTGCGATTTCTTCAGACCTCCGAAGCCAAAGTAAGCAAAGCCAACAATACCATGGTCGGTTATCCCCATCAAATCCATGTGCGAGTCCCAGTTGTCCCAACTATCTTGCAGCCAGTCGTTCCCGGACATATAAGAAGCGTATCCTGCCGAATAATATCGGTAAGGAGGAAGACCGAAAATCTGGAATCCCTCCGACGTCACCTCGGCACCGGAATAGACGGACCCATCGCTTGCCGTAACACTGTGTTCATGGTTCTTTGAATAGGGGTCGTATGCCACAATTCGAACCTTTCCTCCGTCTGCTACCTTCTTTTCGTCCCATGTTACCTTGACGGGAGCCACCATAGATTGACGTGCGTATCCATATCCACGTGGTGGACGATGATAAAAGACATACCACTGACCGTTAATCTCTTGGATGGAACCATGTGTGTTGTGGTTGCCGTTCGAGGCAATGAGATGCGTTCCATCTTCGTTGGGAACCACACCGCGTGAATCCACCAATACACCTCCGCTGCGCCAAGGACCTAGCGGAGTGTCTCCGTAGGCATAGCGGAGAGCCGAGTTGGTAGAAGGCATGCCGTAATCGGGGCCGGAGAACCCGGAGAAAACCATGACATATTTGTTGCCCACCTTGCGTATGGAGGATGCCTCAAAGAAATTGAAGTCGCTCGGACGTTGACCGCTATAGAGCGAAGGGTAGGTGGTTCCCACAGGGTCGAGAAGTTTGCCGTAAGCAAAACCGGCAGGAAGAAAATAATCGTGTATGGATGTCCCCTTGCGCAACGACCACATATTATCGGGGTCTAGTTCGTAGGCCGTGGAGTGCTGGAAGCCATAGAAGACGTAAGCTCTATAGCCTCGAGCAAAGTCGGGGTCTTGCTTATTGTCTACGGTTTCGACAAATACCGATGGGTCGAAACCTATGTAACCACCCTCTTGCGTATGCGTGCCATCGTCCGAGAGATTGACGGGTTGGAACGGTCCTGTGGGGCGAGTACTTTTGCAAACCATTCCTATGCGTCCGTAGCCACGACTGTGTGGATATAGGTAATAGGTTTTCTCCCCGGTTGTAGGGTTGCGTACCTCCACTAGATCGGGCGCAAACATGGTGTCCCATTGTCCATTTATGTAATAAGTGAAGATGGGACCCTCATCGCGCCACTGTGTCAAGTCTTCTACAGGAGCCGACCACATGCGTATGTCGGGACCGCAATAGGAGGTATACGTCACATCGTGCGAACCTATAACATAAGCGCGATATTTTCCCGGCATGTCGGGGTCTTCAAACACTCTGGGTTCTCCATCGGGCACATGTTCCCAAAGCGGGAGGTATGGATTTTGTGCCCGAGAGCCTACGAATAGTGTCAGCAAAAGCGACACGGAAAGGATAACTTTCTTCATAAACAATTTTATTTTTCAAACTTCCAATAATCCAAATCGAAAAGGTTTTGTTGTTGCCATTTGTTACCACGGAATACCAAGTACAGGTCGTGTATGCCGGAGACCTTCTTTACTTTGGTGCGAAATTCGCGCCACTCGTCCCGTGTGTTGGTGATGAGGAGTGTTCCTATGCACGTACCCTCAATGTCGTCGAGACGAACTTCTATGCTACCCCCCAGCATGTGGCAATAGGCCGATGCCGTGAACGTTGAGGCTCCATTCTTGAAATCGACTCCTTTTACAAGAATGAACTCATCTTGATCTATACTCGTGACGCGTTGGTTCCAGCGTTCGCCTCCCCACGGATTCAAGCGTTCCGTTTGTAGTCCACGTCCCCAGGCCATGGTCTCTGCCTCCACCTTTCGGTAGGGGTCAAACGATTCTATTTGTCGGAGTGTGCAATCTTGGAAGTAAGGAACCTCCTCTATGCTTCCGTCCGAACGATAATGCATCTCTGCCGCCATTACCGATCGCCGTTCCGCATGTCGTCCCGTTTCAAACCGGAAGAGATCGTAGGTGAGTCCGAATACATACGAGTGTCCCTTGTAGTCGTTGATGATGCCCGGATGGTTGCCGCGAGTACGAGGGGTATGGTTCATGATGTGCCCCATGTAATTCCACGGACCGGTAGGCGAAGCACTCATGGCGTAACCGATACCCTCGGGACAGCAGGTAGAAGCATAGGCCAAGTAATAATGTCCGCCACGCTTCCAGAACCATGGTCCTTCCTGGTAATCCTCAATAGGTTCCATGACCATGCGTTCGCCCTTCACCGAAATCATATCTTCGTTTAGTTCTATGCAGTAGGTGTGCGGATTGCCCCAGTACATATATGTTCTACCATCATCGTCAATCCATACGGTTGGATCTATATCGTCCCAATTCTCCGGATTCCATACCAGTGGCTTGCCCAGTGGGTCGGTGAAGGGGCCATAAGGAGAGTCGCTTACCAGCACCCCTATGCCATGTCCGTGGATGGGACAATACATATACCATTTTCCATTGCGCTCAATCACCTGTTCGGCCCAGGCACCGTTGTCTCCGGTATACCACTTGAAATCCTTCAGTGAGGCCACAATACCTCTATCTTGCCAATTCACCATATCGGTGGAGGTGTAGAGCAACCAATCCTTCATGTGGAAGTTCTCACCGTCCGGTTCGTCGTGCGTGGTGTATAGGTAGATAGTATCGTTGTGAACATATGGTGCCGGGTCTGCCGTGTATTTGGTGGAAACAATCGGCAGATTGATATCAACTTTCGCCGAGGCGGTGAGTGCTGCCACAGGGAGCAACAGTGTAAGAAGAGTTCTTGCTTTCATACCTTTGTATATTAATAAGTTTGTGCACAAAAATAAGAAAAGTACAGACATAACGGATTATAAAACAGTTTCATTTCCTTGCAATGTGTCAAAATTGGAGCCTTTTGTTACATAATTGAAAATCTCTTTAGCCGGAATACGTTATCTTTGCCCTGTAAATCTAAAAAAACGGACGATGATGCGAAATGTGAGAAAACGATTCTTATCGGCGATAATGCTTTGTCTCCTTTCCTTAGGCACAATGGCACAGAGCGTTAGGGTGGCTCGGATATTTTCCGATGGTATGGTAGTACAGCGCCAAGAACCCGTTCCTGTATGGGGGTGGGGCGATGTCGGCGAGGCGGTTTCGGTGAACTTCAATGGAAAGACGGCACAAACCGTTGTAGGAAAAGACGGAGCTTGGAAGGTGTACCTGCCCTCCATGAAAGCCGGTGGTCCTTATACGCTTTCCGTCAACGGACGGGAGATAAAGAATGTACTTGTGGGCGATGTGTTCTTGTTTAGCGGCCAGTCCAACATGGAACTGCCCGTTCGCCGATGTCTGGATGCCATTGACAAAAAGACGCTTGACTATGTTAATCACCATGTACGTTATCTTAAGATACCCCCTCAGTATAATTACGTACAACCCAACAGCGATGTCCTGACGTTGGGTTGGCAGGAGATGAATCCGGAAACATCCCCCGAAATGGGAGCCATAGCTTACTTTGTGGGGCGTCTGTTGCAAGAGCAAGAGAATGTGCCCGTCGGATTGGTGAATGCCTCGGTAGGCGGAACCGGCGTGGAGTGCTGGATGAGTAAATCGTATCTGCAACAAGATGCCCTGTTTGCCGAAACGCTGAAGGATAAAAAGTTTTCTCAACTCAATTGGGTAGACTCCGTAAATAGAGCGGAGCAGCAACAACGCCGGGAGTGGGAACAAGCACTCTTGCGTGCCGATACGATGGCAACGAACATACGTAATCATGATACTTCCCTACCATGGAAACCCGTAGACCTCTTCTCCCACTGGGCAAGCGGTCGACAGGGACGGATTCACGGATCCTATTGGTTCCGCCGTGAAATTCGTCTTAACAACGCCCCCGGCGAACAGGAAGTCATCCTGCGCCTGGGAGCCATGAAAGATGCCGATTCCGTGTTTGTAAACGGTCGTTTTGTGGGCTACACATCCTATCAATATCCCCCACGCGTCTATAAAGTACCGATGGGCGTACTGAAAAAGGGAACAAACGAAATTGTCGTTAAACTGATGGCAGAAAACGGGTATCCTAACTTTACGCAAGGAAAGCTGTATCAGCTGGAGATGTCGAATGATACCCTTTCCCTCATCGACGGATGGCAACTGGTGCGAGGAGCAGAGATGCCACCGAAGCCGAATGCAACCTATTTCGTAAACACTCCTCTCGGACTCTACAATGCAATGATTTCTCCCCTGCAGGACATCCCTTTCCGAGCGGTGGTATGGTACCAAGGAGAGAACAATACCGATATGACGGTGGAGCGCTACAGTACCCTCTTCTCCCACCTAACCGATTGTTGGCGGGAACAATTCCGTTGCAAACTGCCGTTTGTTGTAGTGCAACTGGCCGGTTTCATGGGATGCCATGCGGAGGTGGTGCAACACTCCGGTTGGGGCGATATGCGCATAGCTCAGTGGAGAACCGCACAAGAATGTACCCCGGCAGCTCTGGCCACAGCCATCGACCTGGGGGAGAGCAACGATATCCACCCACAGCGCAAGGAGGAACTCTCGCAACGAGTTGCCCTGCAATTACGTAAACTTGTCTACCGCGAACGAGAAATCACTACGGAAGGCCCCGTTCCACGCCGAGCACAGTTGAAAAAGAATGTGGTAAGACTTACCTTCGATAAGCATCAAGGCGGGAAGTTGCGTGCATCGTCTTCGCTCGCCTCCTTTTCTCTCGCAGGAGATGACGGCGTATATCGCAAGGTTTCGGCACGAACCATAGATGCAAACACCGTAGAGATACAAATACCCTCGGGTATGCAGCCCGTTTCCTTGCGATATGCCTACGATGAGAATCCGGAACTCTCGCTCTACAATACCGAAGGGTTGCCCACACCGGCATTTCAGTGTAACGTTAAAAAATAACCGACTATGAACAAGTACAACAAATCGCTTCTTCTGCGCGTGCTTTTCTGTTTTCTGGGGAGCTGTTTTATCTTCACTGCCCGCGGAACGGATGATTTCGTTTCGTTCACCGGGGGCGATTGGGTGCTCTGCAGGCAGGGAGATGCCTGGGAGATATGTGTAAGCGAAAACGATAATATAGGCGTACGACTGGCCGCACAAAACGTAGCGGAAGATTTCCAACGTGTATGCAGCAGCCGCGTATCCATCGCCTCTGTTCCCGGCACCTCTACCCGCATACTGGCCGGTACCATAGGGCAGAGCGAAGCGATAGACCGCTTGGCGAAAGAAAAGAAGATTGATGTAAGCAACCTACGCGGAAAGCACGAGATGTATTATCTCTTTGTAGAGGATAGTACGCTTGTGGTAGCGGGAGCAGATAGGAGAGGCACTATATATGGACTTTACGAGATTAGCAAACAGATAGGTGTCTCTCCGTGGTACTACTGGATGGATGTGCCCGTGGAACCGCACGATAAAATCTTTGTGTGTCGGGGAACATACACCGACGGACAACCCGCTGTGCGCTATCGTGGCATCTTCCTAAACGATGAAGGTCCTTGCCTGATGGCGTGGGTGAAGAACACGTTTCATACCGACTACGGCGACCACCGATTCTACGAAAAGGTGTTTGAACTAATCCTTCGTTTACGAGGTAATTACATCTGGCCCGCCATGTGGGCATGGGCTTTCTATGCCGACGATCCCTTGAACTCCAAGACGGCAGACGATATGGGTATCATAGTAGGTACCAGTCACCACGAACCCATGTGCCGTTCGCAGAAGGAGTGGCACAATAGAGCGATAGACGCTACACGTGGGGGCAAATGGGATTACACGACCAACCGAGAGAATCTGGACCGTTTCTGGGCGGGAGGTGTAGAGCGCAACAAACATACCGAAGATATTGTCACCATAGGTATGCGTGGCGATGGCGATATGGCCATGAGCGAGGAGCGAAACGTAAAGTTGTTGGAGGAGATTGTTGCGAATCAACGTAGGATGATAGCCGGGGCGCACGGCACATCGGCCGATAAGGTGCCGCAGCTCTGGGCTCTGTACAAAGAGGTGCAGGACTATTACGACGATGGCATGCGTGTGCCCGACGATGTAACCATACTTCTGTGCGACGATAATTGGGGCGACGTACGTAGAGTCCCGACGGCCAAGGAGGCAAAGCGAAAGGGCGGTTGGGGGCTCTACTACCATGTGGACTACGTGGGGGCTCCGCGCAATAGTAAGTGGTTGAACGTAACATCGGCACAGCACATGTGGGAACAACTCTCGTTGGCCTTCGAATACAAGATAGACCGGCTATGGATCTTGAATGTGGGCGACCTAAAACCTATGGAATACCCCATACAACTCTTTATGGATATGGCTTGGAAACCGGAAACAACGGGCGATTTCGTACCGAAGCATCTTCGTGACTTTTGTGTCCGTCAGTTTGGCGCGTCGCAGGCAGAAGAGGCTTCGGACATTCTCGAACGTTGTTGCCGGATGAATGCACGCAGTACCGCCGAGATGCTCGATGCTACGACGTACAATCTGTCTACCGGCGAGTGGCAACAAGTGGTGGAGGAGTATCGACAGTTGGAAGTAGATGCTCTCCGACAGTATTCACGACTTCCCGAGAGGTATCGCGATGCATATCGGGAATTGATTCTCTTCCCGGTGGAGGCCATGAGCAATCTGCACACCATGTACTATGCACAGGCCATGAACCATGCGCTCCATGCACAGGGAGATGCCGCCATGAACGATTGGGCGGACCGGTGTGCCGCGTGTTTTAAGCGGGATTCCGTGTTGATGTATCAGTACAATAAGGAGATTGCCGGAGGAAAATGGGACGGTATGATGGTTCAGAAGCACATAGGGTACACTACTTGGCAGGACGATTTCCCGCACGATATAATGCCGCAGGTTTATAGGACCAACAGTTCTCAGAACCTTTTCGATGAGGCCGGAACGGGTTTCGTGGCGATGGAGGCGGAACATTTTGCCGAAAAACGCGATGCAAAGGGGGCTACGTGGCAGGTGGTGCCGGGCATGGGACGTACACGGAGCGGTGTGCTTTTGCTTCCGCACACGGAGTCGGTGGAGGGGGCTTCGCTGCTTTACCGCTTTAGGTGTTCCAGGGGGGGTGAGCCGGTGAAGGTGCACATCATCACCAAGAGTACGCTCGATTTCCTGAATAAGGGCGGTTTGTTGTTTGCTGTGCAACTGGATGGTTGTACTCCGGTTACGGTAAATCTCAACGGAGACTTAAACGAGAAACCGGAGAATATCTATCGTATCTATTATCCAACGGTTGCCCGTCGTGTTATTGATGCGGTGGTGGAACTTCCTTTGGGAGCAACGGCCGATTTCTGTCATACATTGACTTTCCTACCGAAGGATCCCGGCATAGTGCTGGAGAAGGTGGTTGTGGACTTGGGCGGGTACCAAGAGCAGTACCTCTTTGGGAAGGAGAGCAAACGAGAATGCGAATAGAAAAACAGAAAGATTATGAACATAGTAAGAATAAAAAGGACGCAGCGGATGGTGATGGCGGTACTCTTCCTGACTTGCTGCAATGCGGTGGCACAAGTGTTGCCGTATCAAAACAGTGAATTGAGTGCACACGAGAGGGCGGTGGACCTTACGGGACGACTTACGCTCCGGGAGAAATCGGGACTCATGTGCGATGAGTCTCCGGCCATCCCGAGATGGGGTATTCCGGCCTTTAGTTGGTGGAGTGAGGCTTTGCACGGATTGGCCAACCAAGGGAATGTTACGGTGTTCCCGGAGCCGATAGGCATGGCGGCATCGTTTGATGTGCCGTTGGTGGAACAGGTCTTTAGCGCCGTGAGCACCGAGACACGAGCCAAGTGGAACGAGCAACACCGGAACGGGGTGCCTACCACCCGTTTCCACTGTCTCTCGGTGTGGACGCCCAACGTAAACATCTTTCGTGATCCACGATGGGGAAGGGGACAGGAAACCTACGGCGAGGACCCTTTCCTCACCTCGTCCATGGGACAGGCCGTGGTGCGCGGACTGCAAGGTCCCGAGAGTGCCAAGTATCGGAAATTATTGGCTTGTGCCAAACATTTTGCCGTGCACAGCGGTCCCGAGTGGAGTCGCCACGTGGCCAACCTCAACAATGTCTCCCTACGCGACCTCTGGGAAACCTATCTCCCGGCCTTCAAAGACCTGGTGCAACGCGCCAAGGTGCGCGAGGTGATGTGCGCCTATCAACGATGGGACGATGAACCTTGCTGTGGAAGTACCCGGTTGCTCCAACAGATACTGCGCGAAGAGTGGGAATATCCCTATATGGTGGTATCCGATTGCGGAGCTATCACCGATTTCTTTACCAGTCACAAAGTGTCGTCTACCGCACAACATGCTGCAGCCAAAGGAGTAACGGCGGGTACCGATGTGGAGTGTGCCTTCGGTTATGCGTTCGAGAAACTGCCCGAGGCAGTCGCTCAAGGACTCATTACGGAAGAGGAGATAGACAAACATGTGGTTCGTTTGTTGGAAGCTCGTTTTGAACTGGGTGACATGGATCCTTTCGACAGTGTGGAGTGGTCTAAAATACCGGCGTCGGTGCTCGGTTGCGATGCCCACAAGGCGCTTGCACTCGATATGGCACGCGAAACCATGGTGCTGTTGCAGAACAGAGGCAACATACTCCCCCTCAATCCTTCGCAGAAGATTGCGGTGGTAGGCCCCAATGCCGATGCTACGCCTATGATGTGGGGTAATTACAACGGAGTGCCAAACCACACCGTAACCATACTGCAGGGAATTATAGATAGAGTGGGAACCGACAAAGTAACCTATGTAAAAGGGTGCGACCTGACCGATGAGAAGGAACTCACCGACTGGCTTGCTTACTGTTCGCATCAAGGAACTTCCGGCATTTGTGGAACTTTTTGGAACAACCAGACCGGCAGCGGTGAACCGGTGGCGCGGGAATACTTTACCCACCCCATTAGTGTAACAACCGCCGGACAGCATACCTTTGCCAATGGGGTGAAGATGGAGGATTTCTCTGCCCGTTACGAAACCACGCTGGTACCGCAGAAGAGCGGTATTGCGGTGATACGTATGCAGTATACGGGAGCCTTTTCGCTTACGGTAAACGGCCAAACCTTGGCTTGCGATAGTACCTGGCGCGACCAACCCATGCGTTTTGAACTACCGGTGGAGGCGGGTAAGGCATACGAGGTTTCGCTACAGTATCACCACGTAAAGACTTGGGGAGCCAACTTCAAGTTCAGTATCGGAGAAGAGCATGCCATAGACTATGCTGAAACCGTAAAACAACTAAGGGGAATACAAACCGTTGTTTTTGTGGGTGGTCTGTCCTCCGGACTCGAAGGCGAAGAGATGCCGGTGCATGTAGAGGGCTTCAAGGGGGGTGATCGTACCCATATAGAGTTGCCAAGTGTACAGCGCAGTCTTATAAAAGCCCTGAAGGAGGCCGGCAAGAAGATTGTCTATGTGAACTGTTCCGGTTCTGCCATAGCTCTGACGCCCGAAAGCGAACGCTGCGAAGCCATTCTGCAGGCCTGGTATCCGGGACAAGAGGGCGGCACGGCTGTGGCCGAAGTGCTATATGGGGATTACAATCCACAGGGCAAACTTCCGGTAACGTTCTATAAAGACAGTGCTCAGTTGCCCGATTTTGAGGATTATTCCATGAGGGGACGTACCTATCGTTACTTCTCCGACCCTCTTTTTGCCTTTGGCTACGGACAGAGCTACACACGCTTTAAGGTTGGTAAGGGGGTACTGAACGACCGTTCCATAACCATTCCGATAAGCAATGTCGGGAAAAGAGCCGGTACGGAGGTGATACAAATCTATGTTCGCAGAACCGATGATACTGAAGGACCCATTCGCACATTGAAGGCCGTTCAGCGTGTTACCCTGAGGGCCGGAGAACGCAAAAACGTCACCCTCCCACTGGACGATGACGCCTTTACCCTCTTCGATTCCCAAAGCAACACCATGCGGGTTGTGCCGGGAGTATATGAAATATTCTATGGAACAAGTTCTCGGCCCGAAGACCTGAAGAGTTTGCAGATAGAATTATAAACTTTGGTTTCAGTCTTTCCCTTCGATGGGGAGAATTCGTCCGTCGGCATCGTATCGCAGTTCGCACACTTTTAGGCTGCGCAACCACGATTTGCCGCCGGATGGTACGCTGTCGTGGTGGAAAAGATACCATTTCCCCTGATACTCTATAATAGAATGGTGGGTGGTCCATCCCACTACGGGGGTGAGGATGACGCCCCTATAGGTAAACGGACCGTAGGGATTGTCGCCGGTGGCGTAACAGATAAGGTGGGTATCGCCGGTGGAATAAGAGAGGTAGTACGTGCCTTGATACTTATGCATCCAACTAGCCTCAAAGAAACGATGCGGGTCGTCGGCGGTTAAAGGCTTGCCTTCCTCGTCGAGGATAACCACCGGTTGGGGACTCTCGCCCAGTTGCAACATATCTTTGCCCAGTTTTACAACCCGACTTGGGAGTGCAGGTTCTTTTCCCTCGGGTAGATAGGGCGTTTCCAGGTGGATATTGTCCTTGTAACGTTGCAGTTGACCGCCCCAAAGTCCACCGAAGTACACGTAGTACTCTCCATCGTCATCGTGGAACACACACATATCTATGCTATAGCTCCCCCGTATGGGGTCCGGTTGCGGCAGGAAAGGCCCCTCCGGACGTTCGGAGATGGCACACCCCCAGTGGAACACATCGTTGCGATCCTTCATGGGGAAGTACATGTAGTAGATGCCATCCTTTTCCGCCACATCGCAGTCCCACAACTGTCTACCGGCCCACGGGATATCCTCCAGTTTCAATACACAACCATGGTCCGTCACCGTTCCCGTCATGGGGTCTCCCTCGATGGAAAGCACGTGGTAATCCTTCATGACATACTGGTCGCCGTTGTCGTTCTCCACGTTCTCGCACTCCCAATCGTGCGACGGGTAGATATAAATCTTTCCGTCGAAGACATGTACCGACGGATCTGCCATGTAATCGGCAGGAAACAAATAACGTTTTTTCATATCGTTGAGGCTTTTATTCTTCTCGTTTACGTGCTTCAATCTCTCGGTTGATGCGTTCTATAGTAGCATCGTCCAACTCGTATTTGGAGATGATACACATGGCAATCACCAATAGTAATGCCGGGATGATGCAGACCAACCACAGGATACCCTCCTGTGCCAGGGGTGTTTGGGTATGGGCGGTGTTTTGAAAATGAACATATCCCAAGACCAATCCGGGCACTACACCCCCGAGTGCCATGCCGGCCTTGTAGAAGATACCGGTGAGCGCATTGACAATTCCCGCGATACGCTTGCCCGATTTCCACTCACCATACGAGATAACCTCGGGAACCAACGCCCACATATACCCTGTGGCCACAATGACACCGGTCGACTTTATAAACTGTGCCGTGTACACAATCCACATCTGCGATTTGAGCGTCTCTATCTTGGCTACCGTATAGAGGATAACCATGCCCACAATGGCGATGGTGAGAAAAACATAGAACATGTTTTTCTTACCGATTTTTCGTTTTATGAACGGAACCAAAGGCATGAAAATGAAGGCGGGAATACTGCCCAGCCCCATAAACATACTTACTTGAGCGGGAGTACCCTCCATGTTGTAGAGAATAAAGTAGGAACCGGCGGCATTGCCTACCGACATCATGGCAAAGGCGGTGATGAAGAAGAAGGCGATGATGCGTAGCGGACGGTTGTGCAGAAACTCTACGAAGAGGTCGGAAACGTGGACGTTCTCCATCTCCTTATCGTCCATTACTACCTGTTCCTTACTCTGACTAAAGCAGAATATTAACAGACTTATTCCGGCAAAGGCATAGATGGTCATGGTGGCAAACCATGCACCCCCCGATGCTTTGGAACTCATGGAGGCATCCGGAGAGAAGAATTCTACCAAAAGTGGAATACCGACGGACACGATGAGTCCTCCCACATTTGCCAAGAACATGCGTACGGAGGTGAGGGTGGTTATTTCATCGGTATCACGAGAGAGCGATGCGTTGAGGGCTCCGTAGGGAACATTGACCAATGTATAACACATGGAGAGTCCTACGTAGGAGAAGTAGGCGTAGGCAAGGGAACCCGAGTAGCCGTCGTAGAAGCACAATACCGCGAACACTGTGAGGGGAATGCCCCCCAAGATAAGGTAGGAACGGTATTTCCCCAGAAAGGGGTTGTGTTTATCGACAAAGGCACCCACGATGGGATCCCAGAGGACATCGATGATGCGCACTACCAGGAACATGATAGCTACTACCTCCGGTGCCAATCCGTACACATTGGTGTAGAAGAGAAGCAGGTACATGCTGATGGTTTGATAGATAAGGTTCTGTGCCAGGTCGCCGGAGCCGAAGCCTATGCGTTGCAACCAAGAGAGTTTACGAAACTCGTTGCTCTGTTCTGTATATTCCATATTGTATATATTGTTATGGAGAGCAAAGGTAGTGTTTTTTCCGGGGTGGGACTTTCGGTTTTGATACAAGAACATACAATTTTGCATCCTATCCCCCTATTTGTGAGGATAGGATGCAGAATGATTATCCGTTCTCCAATATTTCGCGGAACTTATCGTCTTTGGGATTGACGGAGTAGGCCGTCATGAAGTCTTTGGGTGACATGCCGAAGAAGGCGGTGAAGTTCGTGGTAAAGTAGGAGGGGGTATTGAATCCTACGGTATATGCCACCTCGGATACGTTGAGATTGTTGTTGACCAACAAAAAGGCAGCTTGCTTGAGTCGGATAGATTTAATAAGCGCGTTGGGGGTGCTACCGGTGAGTTCCTTCATTTTGCGATTGAGATGTACACGACTCATGCCCACCTCGCGACTTAAGTCTTCTACACCAAATTCCGAATTGCTCATGTTCTTGCGGATAGCGTCCACTACCTTTGCCATCAACTTATCGTCGGTGGAGTCTATCTTGAGTTGAGAGTAGTCGTAGGAAACATCTTTGTGTCGCTCCATTTGCTCCTCGAAGGTGAGCTGCGATGCCGATTCGGCCGTTTCGTGCGCTGCATGTTCCTTTTCGTAGATACTTTCTATGGCAGCGTGCAGCAGTGCAAAGTTTACCGGACGTTGGATGAAACGATCTACCTTACATTTTATAGCGAGCTCTTCCAATTCATCGGTTCGTTCCGTGGTGAGCAAAATGAGCGGAATATCCTTGGTTTTCTCATCGTTTTTCAGTCGGTTACAGAATTCCATACCGCTGCAATCTCCCATGCTAAAGTCTACAATCACTACGTGTGGGTGGTGAACTTCCAACATCTCCAATGCAGTTTCGGCACTCTCCGCCACACTCAAATCGTAACCATCGAGAGCGTTCTTTAGGTGCGCGGTGAGCGTCTTGGGTGTTCCCGCCAGCAGTACCGATATGCTTTCCTCCTTTTTGCGCTGAGGCTGCGGAATAGGAAGCTTGAGGCGCAAGTCCATCAAGTAGAGCGAACGGAGGCGAATCTGCTGTCGCTTATCGAACTTGGCTTTGTAGAACCGATAGATATACCATGCAACCATACACAAAAGTGTAGCATAGATAAGGTACGCCCACCATGTAGCCCACCAAGGCGGAAGAACAACGATGGTGATCTCCTTGGTCGATGCCGCCTCCGGATTGCCCTCGACATAGGCTTTAACCTGGAAACGATACGTACCGCTGTGCAGTTTGGTAAGTATGGCATACTCTTGGTTGTTGGGAATCTGAATCCAGTTTTCCGATACATCCAGCAGACGGTATTCGTAACGTATGTTCATGACATTGGCATAATTGAGAATACCGAAGTTGATACGCAGAGAGTTAACTTCGTAGGGGATGGTGATTTTGTGTGCATACCATACCGCCGAGTCGGTGATGTTGCTATCGCTACCCGGTTGGTAGTCGGTGCGGATGTTGTCGACGCTCAGTCCGGTAAGGTATATCTTTCCCGGTGCGACTGTGCTTTTGCGCTCAATATCTTGTGGCGAGAAGGTTATCACGCCATCATCGCCCCCGAAAGATATGGTACCTGCCGTAGATTTAAATACCGAGCGTGGATTGAAATTTCCTGCAAGAGGGATGATAGGGTCGTTGTAACGGCATATTTCTTTCTTCACGATGTCGTAGCTATACAGACAATCGGTGGTGGAGAACCACAGTTTGCGGTCGCTATCCGTAGTGATAGCCATGACATCTCCCAAATCGTAGTCCTCTTTGCAGGGAACAGATAGCATAACGTTCTGTCCCGGTTGGTTTACCAATAATCCCTCGCTGGTGCCGGCATAGATGCGTCCGTCCACTTCCTGCAGACAGAAGTAGCGTGCCATGTTTTTGTCGGAGGTGCGCATTTCGCGCGATTTCCGAGTCTTCAAATCTACATCGACGGCCCCGGATGCTGTCCCTATCCATAAGTGTCCATCGGAAGAAAGACAGAGAGACGACACCCATGCATTGCCCTGAAAGGGGAAGGGGGTGAGTTCGTGTTTTAGGATGTCGTATACATAAACTCCTGTTCCATTGGTAGCTATGTACAGATGTTCTTTTCCGGCATCGGTTACCATACTCATGATGGGAGTGCTGTTTAGAACATTTAGTTCCGGTAGTCTGCACGGTATTCCTCCCTTCGGAATGTAGTAGATGCCATATCCGTAGGTGCCGATAAAGAGGTTGTCTGCAGCGTCTCGTGTGAGTGTCATGGCGGAGTTTGCTTCCATGATGGAGTTGCCGGCATGAAACTGTTGACGTGTTCCGTTGGGAGAGAGAATGCTTACACCGCCACCATCCATTGTGGTGACGAGGGAGCCATCGGAGAGTTGGCACTGTCCGGTGATGTATCCTTCGGGGCCTTCTTGTACATAGCTGCTGTTGCGCCACATGTTGAACTGCTTTTCTTGTTGCGGGAATAGCAGTAATCCTTTGCGATAAAGTCCCAACCAAAGGTTGCCTTGAGCATCGAATGCTATATTGTGGATCTTGGTGTGTACCAAGTCGACGGGGCCATGGTCGGCAATATTTCCTTCGATAATGCCCGAGGAAGGGGAGTAGCGATAGAGTCCGTCGTTCTCCGTTCCTATGAGCAATCGTTGTCGGTTGTCCATGAGCAGTTGCGTCACCGGCAATCGAGAGAGTCGTTCGTTGGCAATACGTTGTATGGTAAGGGTTCGGGTGTCGCAGGTGAGTATTCCGTACCGCTCGCTACCCAACAAGATACAGTGTAAGGGAGGGTACTCTAAGATGGTCTCCGTCATGCTTTCATTTAACAGTCGGAGGAGTTCTGCGTCACCCTTAAAGGTTAGTCTCCTGCTTCTATCGGACGAGAAGAGGGTAATGCCCGTCTTTCCTGTCACCCAAAGTCGATGTTGTGCATCGATATACGTTTGTTCAATAACTGATGTGTGCAAAAGCGAGTGCATCTTTTCGCTTTGTTTCTGCATGTAAACAAAGGTCTTAGGGTTGATATAGTTGATGCCGTTTCCGCTCGTTGCCACCAACAAAGCATTTTGCATTTGTGGGTCGGTACGGATATCCGTTACGCTGATAATGGCATCGGTGCCCCTCCAGTTCTGTCGCAAAAATGCATTTCTCTTTTTGTCGAAAAGGTACAATCCATCGCCGGTTCCTACCCAGTAGCGCTGATTCTCATCGTTGTATACGCAATTTACGTAGTTGTCCTGCAGAGCATAAGGGTTCCCTTTCTCTGCTTTATATGAGGTAAAGTTGTGTCCGTCGAATGTCATCAGACCATATTCCGAACATATCCACAATAGGTTCTCACGATCAAAGTAAATATCGACAATGCGTGAGTTGGGGAGTCCTTGCTGTATGGAGAACAAGCGAGGTACTTGGGCTAGTAGATTTAGGGCGCCGACGAGTAGGATGCCGACCAACAAAATCCTTTTTCGTATCATGATGTATAGATTCGTTTGTTTTTGCGTACAAAGATACATATTTTCTAAGAGAAAGTGCTTCTTTGTGGATAAATATTTCGACTTTGTCGAAAAATGGTGGGTGATAAACAGGGTAAAGGAGTACCTCCTTTTACAAGAGATACTCCTTTTTCCCAATCATCTAAACCACAATAAACTACTTAACTAACACTTTACGTACTACTACACTACCATCTTCGAGTGTTGTCTTTACGATGTTGATGCCCTTTTGCAGACGTTTCTGAGCGGTTCCGCTGATAGAGAAGATTTCTACCTTGCGGTTGGCTGCATCGGATGTTACCTGTTCGATAGAAGTGTAACCTTCGGTTCCCAGGTAGTAAAGACGGATCTCATTGAACATGGTCCAATCGCCACCGGTATAGCTGTCGTGCTTGAAACCTATTTGCAGGATACCGTTATCGCTCACTTCGGTGGTGAACTCTTGGGTTGGATAGAGCTCTGTATAGCTGAACATGTATTGAGCCTGACCCATGCTGTTGGGTTGATAGAGAACTTCCGTAGCATCGTCTGCCGTATAGGTTATCTTATCGCCGAAACTGCTAATCTCATCGTCGTTGTAGGTCCAATAAGGTTCCTCTTCATCGCCTTCGTTCTTAAGAACGGATTGCGGAATGGCTCCAATACCAATAGGTTGCAGTAGGATGGTATCGTTGTTGGCGTATACCTTTACGTTGTACTGTTCGTTGGCTGTACCATTGCGATAAGCACTGTATGCCGGCTCCGGCCATCCCTCGCGATAGAAGGCTTGAACCTCTACTTTGTAAACACCCTTCGGCAGTCCGGAGAGAATCTGGTAAACGTGGTATGCACGGTTGTACTGCTCGGAAACGGTACCATTGCGAGTGAGTTGGTCGCCCAACCATCCCTTACCATCGGCAACATCGAAGTCCGGATCCTCCAACAACTCCGTGATATCCTTCGGTTTGGCTGTAGATGCACCGCTAAAGTCGAATCCCTTAACACGGAGAGATGCCAGTTCGGCGTTCAGTTCATCGATAGCCGTTTGTATCTCGCTATCGGCGTAAGCTCCATCGGTAAGCTTTTGGTCTATGGTTGCCAAATAAGCATCGAACTCTCCGCGAACGTCATCGGTAATGTTGTATCCATCGGCCACATCGCTTGCTTCGAGACGAGCTGTTTCCAACTTGACGTATTCGGTAACGGAGGCTGCTACACGCGGATTTACGTCCAACAAGAGAGGATAGAGATCGAGCAGATCGTCGCCACTTTCACGTGCTATAGCATCGTCTACCTTAGCCATCAATTCGGTGAATTCTTTTTTAACGGTTGCATTCATGTTGGCTCCTTCGTACTGTCCTGCTTCTTCGAGAGCCTCCTGGCACATCTCCTTAATGGTGGCAAAATCGTTGCCGGAGTATACGAGTTGGAAGTTGTCAAAGGCGGTCCAATAGTAATCGGTAGAAGCGGTACCCATGAAACCAAGTTCCAATTGGTTGGCCTCTTTAGAAACGAATACACGAACCTCGTTCCAATAGCGTCCCTTGTTTCCTGTGGTGGCGTCGGTATAGGTATCATCATCAAAGAACAGACGGGTAGACTGCAAGCAGTTCGGTACGTAAGTATCATCGTCGAAATGAGAATCGTTGTACCAAGCATCGCTACCATCATCGTTCTTAACGCCAACCAAGAAGCCCTCGGAACGGCGGTCGGCTGCAATGCTCTTAATCTTGGTCTTGTTGGCATTTCCAAAGATGAAGGATTGAATGTCGTTGTCGGCATTACCATTCGTGTAATCGCTCAGACCACGATAGCCCGGACGTACAAATGCCTGACAGCGTATGGTGTAGACACCGGCCTTAAGTCCTTTCAGTGTTTGAGAAATCTTGAAGGACGGACCCTTGGTTCCGATGAAAGATTCCAGAAGGTTGTAATCGCGTGTGAAGCTAACGCCATCGTCACCGGTAAGCGTCCATCCCGAGATCTGAGTCATACCATAAGCATAACTGCCATCGAAGGTAGGATTCTCAAGCATAAATGTGATATCATCGCCCGGTTGGGTTGCATTACCTTGTATATACTGAGCATTGTCTCTCAGTTGGTCGATAACAGCCAGAGCTTCCTCGGCACTGTATGTGTGGTTCTCGTATGCTTCCTGAGCGGCATCGTAGAGGGAAGTCCACGCTGCAAAGTCCGGTTCGTCCTGATAGCGATTGTCCCCATAGAAGTCGGAACCGCTACCTTCGAGGTATTCATACAACTTTGCATATGCCTCGGCCTCGGCCTTTATCTCGGTGGCAATACTCTTCACCTCGGCAACAGCTTCCTCGGCCCCTTCGCCTGCTACCAATGCTGCATCGGCGGCTGCAAATGCTTGCTCAAACTTTTCGGTCAGGGCAATGTTAACATCTGCATCGATATACTGAGAATAGAGATTGTCTATATCGGATGCATAACCAATGAGGGTACTGAAGTCCCCAATAGCTTCCTCTACTCCCTCGCCCAATTCTATGGCTGCATCTGCCTTATCGTAGGCTTCCTCTACCTTTGCGGCGAGAGCATCGCTTACGTTGTCGGCTGCAAATCCGATGTAGAGATTGTCAATCAGTTGCTTATTGGTGATGTAAGAGTCTATGGCAGACTTGGCTGCGTTTAGTTCTACAACGGCAGCGCGTATGCCTTCGCCACTCTTGCTCGCTGCTACCAGTGCATCGTATGCCTTGGTGAAGCGTTCTACCATGGCTTCGGTTACATCGGTGTTGCCGGAGTAGTAATCGTAGTCTACGTTCTCAATAAAGTTTTCTACTACTTTTGCATAGGCGTCATCGCCTTGTCCTACGTAGTAAAGTTCAAAGTTATCCCATACCATCCAGTCGTACTCCAGGGTGTTCTCTTTGGTCTTGCGGATACCGATTTGTATGGATGATGTACCATCTGACAGGAAGTAAAGTCCCGTATTCCAATAACCTCCGTTCTCAAAGGCTTCCATGGCGGAGTACATGCCATTGGGATATCTGTGTCCCTCCTTGTCTACGGCATCGTTGCCGGCATTGGCTACGGATACGTAGGCACCACCGTTCGGGCACGCATCGGGAGAACTGAAGAAGGATACAATGGCCTTCTCACTACCACCTGCATAGTAGTAGGCGTTCAGGGGTTCTTGTTCTCCGTTGGCTTCGGCGGTTGTCTTGTTGGTCCAGGCCGCATCGGTATCTCCGGAACGGTAGAATGCTTGTACTCGTAGTTCGTACACGCCCTCCGGTAGACCGGAAATAACTTGGTAACAGTCGGCGGTTCCGTTCCAGCACTCCATTTCCTCAAAGACGGTTCCATTCCAGTGGGTTATGGAGTTTGGGTTTGTCCATCCGGTGGTTCCTTCGGCGAAACTCGGATTATTGATGTAGTCCGTACAGTTCACCGGATTCTCCAGTGACGCCTCCTCCGAATCGTCTGTTCGGGTTGCTTTGTTGCCAAGAAGTTGAGCTGTAGCCGTAATCGCAACTGCCGCAACGCTCATGGCTAAAATGTGTCGATAATTTGCCTTCATAGCATACTTATTTTAATGGTTTGAAAATATGTTCGTTCTGAATCGGCACGCTGCGGATTCGAGGGCAAAGTAACGTATTTATAGGAAGTTAGAATTTCAATTTTGAAACAAAAACCATGTAATTTTGATACAAGTTGTATTTTTTAAAGGAAATGTATGTAAAAACAAAAATTCGGGCTCCTCTTCCCTCCCGGAAGTAAAAGCCCGAACGTGCATCTATTATAAACAATCTATCTTACCATCAGTTTGAAACATTTTGTAGAACCGTTACGTAGGGTTTGTCGTACAATGTTAATTCCCTTTCGTGGTGTAACCATGAGTGTCCCGTCAAGATTGTAATACTCTGTAGATAATACTTGTGTGTTGCAAATCCATGCGGACTCTTCGATCTCCTCGATACCCACGGGCGTGCTACCGTCATTGCTTAGAAAAACATCTTTTACATATATGGTTCCACCGGTGGTCCAAAAGCCGGCGATGTAGATGTGTGACGGGTCGCAAAGGGTGCCATCGCTTTTGGTCATGTCTTGCAAATCTATCTTAAAACTCCGACGAGACCCTACGTCGTACATGTAGGGAGTGCTCCAATAGTTGTTTTCATCGAAGAGCCGGAAGGATGGATTGCAAGTGGGGGAGGTGCGCAATTGTACTACAAGGTAACGGGCGCTTGACAAATCAACGCTGTTTGCATACTGCCATCCACCAAAGCCATATTGACTTGTTGTGAGTGCGCCGGTGGACTCTTTAAAGGAACCGGTTCCGTATATGGAGGGGTTTATCCCATCGGCGGTGAGCGGAAAGGTTGTGACCTTAACGGTAAAGTCGACCGAAAGACTTATTCCGTTGATATCCGTGTAGGTAGCGGTGATGTCGGTTTCACCATCCATATAGGAGACTATTTTGCCACTCACTACCGTTGCAACAGAGGGTTTGCTTACTTTATATGCACAGGATGCTGCTACATTCTCCGTCAGCCCGGAGAGGTAGGTGGCTGTTATGTCGAGTGTCTTGTTGGAACCGGGAGCGAGTGTGTATTCACTCTTCCCGGTTTTCAGTTCTGTAAGTGTCAGATCCTCTGTTGTGTAAGTTTTTAGTACACCGGGACCATAATATCTTTCTTCACTAAATATTTTTTCGGTAGAGAACCAGTCTATATCGACATGTCCACCCAAAGCTTTTGTGGCATAGTTGAACAGGGCAAAGCGGTTTCCAACGAAGATGGCAAGGTCGTACTTCATATTTAGTTCGCTGCCAAAGTTTGTAAAGTTGGCATTATCGGTGCTATAGTAGAAACGAGCTTGTGCGGTACCAAAGTTGGCAATAGCGCGTAGGTAAATAATATCCTCGGTTAGAGTTTCGCCCGTTTCCGTTATTCCGGTACTACTATTGTAACTAACAATCTTTTTTGTACCGTCTTCCATCTTCACTCCTATATAAGCATAAGGTTCTTGGAAGATACACAATCCGGCAATATCCCCTTCGGTCATACCGGAGAGATCCATCTTAATCGTTCCGTAAGAATCGTAATAGGAATCGCTTGCTGTACCCTCCTTATTAAAACCAAGAATACGTTGCGTAAGTGTATTGCGAGCTTCCTTAAAGTTGTTGGTTACGGTTGCCGTATTCAGACGTAGATGTCCGGGATTTGCCAGTAAGGACCAGGCGGAGTCATCGGCATAGTGGTTCCATTCCCATTGCATACCCAGTTCGTAGTTCGTGAAGGTGTCGGATGTCGGTAGGAAGGTGCGTGGATAAACGGCTCCTACATTTGGCTTCTTATATGCCTTACCATCCTTGCTTACGTCTATTCCATCGTTTCCAAGAATTGGCCAATCATCTTTCCATACGACCGGTTCCAGATAGGGAATTCTGCCTATTGTACCGGCATCCTTAAATAGAATGGTCCACCACTCTCCGGTTTGTGTTTCCACTAAACCGCCTTGGTGTATATGCTGGTTGGCAAATATACGTCCATCGTGTTCCTCGTAAGGTCCCATAGGGTCCTTGGAACGGAAAATTGTTTGCGAGCCTTCTGTTCCACCATAGGTGGCGTATATGTAATAGTAGTCGCCTATATGATAGAAATGACTTCCTTCGCAACCATTACCCACAGAAATGACTTTTTTACTGCTCAGCTCTTCAAAATTGGAGTTGAGTTTACTGACCGTGATGTCTCCGATACCGGAAGCTACATATATGTATCCATCGCCGTTCTCGCCATCATCGAAGAGAAACCCCGAATCGTAATAGAATCCTTTTAGCTGGGTCATCTCCCAAGCTCCTTCGGGATCGGTTGCGGAAAGCAGGAAATCGCCTCCTGCATCTCCGCTATCATCACCAAAGGCGATGAAGTTTATGTAAAATTTACCATCGTGATAGTTAAGGCTGGGTGCCCACTGTCCTTTGGAATAGGCGTTGCTGCCTATAAGACGATAACGGTCTGCATCGTTTATCTTTTTGAGAGGATTGCAACAATACTCCCAGTTCACGAGATCCTTTGATTTAAGAATGGTTACGCCCGGAAAATAGAACATGGTCGTGGTTGCCAAGTAGTAGGTATCGCCTACTCTGATAATATCAGGATCCGGGAAATCGGCGTTGATAATGGGGTTGGTAAAGGTGCCGTTTGTGTTGTCTGCCGACCATAAAGCCGTAAAATCGGGTCTCGGATAATTTACTTGTGCATACTCTTTGTACCACTCAAAGGTGGCGGCTCCGCAGGCTTCTTCCAATCCATCGAATGCCGGTACTACCTTTTTGCTGTTTATGTAGGTGTCTATGTCGATGTAACAGCCTGTGCCGGATAGTGTCATGGAGATGTTTCCATAGTGATCCAGGATACTTTTGTAGACGGTTCCCCACTTGGAGGTGGAACCGGTTGCCCACGTCCCGTAATTGCTCTCTACCCATTCGTTATGCTCGTTGTAGTGACCGCTTCCCTCCTTGTAGGGACTCCAGTCCACTTCGGTTATCACGATGGGGTTGGTATCAAGCACAGGAACACTTTCTTTGAACTTCTTGATGTATGTGAGTGAATCTTTGGGATTCACACTATCGTCTGCACCATACCAACCCACATAGTTATGTACGGCATAGCCTATGTTGTATCCCGTGATGGGGTTTACGGCATAGTTCTTAAAGTTGCTTTGCCATCCGGAGCCCGGAACCCAAATGATACCCGTATATCCATTTTCGCGAATTTTGTCCACGATGGGTTGGAAGAAGTCGTGCAGGGCGTTTACATTTTCATTACCATTGGCATCGAGAACCGTCACCGGCTCATTGCCAAGTTCTATGGAAATCTGTCCGCTGTACTTCTTGATGGAATCGTTTTGTGTTACAATGTCCCATACCTTCGTGAGGTAATCGTTGTAGTAGTCGCCTACTTGAACCTTGCTTGGGAATACACCGGGTGGTCGAAGGATGACATACATTCCTTTACCTATTGCATCTTTTGCTATCTGGAAATAGAGTGTCCTAAGGAAGGTCTTGAGGCGAGTTTCGCTAAATCGACTGATATCTGCCTCACCGCTTTCTTTGCCGTCGGATGTTTTGTTCGGATCGTTGGTCCAGCAGGGGTCTAGGTGCAGGCGGAACAAGTTGGCCCATGCCCCTTGTGCTGTATCCGTCATGGCGGTGAAGAGCTTGCGGAAATAGGTGCGACAAGCCGATACTGTGGAAGTGGAACATTCATTGCCCCACCGATAGCTATTGAAATAAGGACTGGGCGTATCCATAACGCCGTGTAGTACCACCGTGTTACCGTGTGGGTCTTTCAGTTGGTTCCCGCTAACGTGTAGAGGAGGTGTGTTTCCGTACTGTGCTGCGCTCGGTTCTGCAAAGAAGGGAAGCATCAGTAGGGCAACCATCAAAGCCGATTTTCGTTTCATTGTTGTATATTTTTCGTTGTTATTTGAATCTAAGCATGGATTTTCGCTGCAAAGCTACCATCTTTTCTCAACAACGTGTTTCAAAATTGAAACAAATGATTCCATTTTTGAAACATACAGACAAGATAGAGGTCATCCCCGTATGGAAGTAGCTTCTCGGGAATGACCTGTAAATCCGGAACTTGCGTTAACCTTAAACAGACTTCACTATGTTTGCAACAGCGTAGAGAGGATAAACATCGATATCTTCGTAGTGGCAGAAATTCTCCAACGAAGTACGTATGCCTCGCTGAATATTCTTCTCCGCCATGAATATACGCAGACTCTGCATACTCCCTTTTGTTCCCGATTTCACCTCCACGGGACAGATCTTCGTCCCGAGTTGGAGCACATAATCCACCTCGGCATAGCTCCCGACTTAAAGGTAGCATCCAGTCGCAACAAGGGAACTCTGCGGTTGTATTTCGCAAAGTCATCCCGGAAGGGAAGAATGCTCCGTTTTATGCAGCGATTAGTATTTCTTTATTTCCTTCACGTTACCACATACACCGAGACGAACCTTAAAAGCATTATGACAATCTGAGCAGCAATATTGATGCCAAGAGCGACCATACGCTATGTTTGTACCTATGATACCTAGGCTACCACCTGTTACAAGGTTGATAAGGGCTCCTCCAACCACTGCACCTGATACGGCCAAAGCGTTGGTAAGTTTGCCATTTGAAGTTTTCTCTGTTTTGTAGCTGCCACAATGAGGGCACTGAACTAATGTTGCCATTTTAATGAGTTTTTAAGTTTAACTATCTGTATATACCAGTTTCCTAAAAAGGTAAATTGTTATTTTAATTTTTCTGTGACTTCTTGCTTAAGTGCAACAAGTGCCGCATAGTTGAAACGATTATCCACTATGCGTTTCATTAAGTCCTCCGCTTCTGCTTGACGGTTCGGATTTCTATCAGGATGTGCCTTAACGCTCAACTCCTTGTAGAGTCTTCTTGCCAAGACCATACTGTCAACGACATTGTTACTTTCGTCTTGCTTTACTGCCATTCTAAAGCAGAAACGTTTCCACATTCTTGAGAGTATACTCATAGCTATCTGATAAAGTACTGATTGAGGTTTGCAAACTTCTTGAGCGAATAATTTCTAGTGACACCAGAGGTCTTACCCTTGATAACTAGAGTATCAAAGCCCAGAGCCATAAGTTGGCGTACAAATGTGGCATTATCAGTAACGTACTTAGCCAATTCTTCGACTTCCGTCTGTTTCAAAGACGAATCATTCTCTATGC
>CAYOKO010000012.1:0-6332 GCA_964404555.1 uncultured Bacteroidaceae bacterium
AAACATTATATTATGTATGCCGATTGGTATAAGGAGGATGCGGAATGAGGTGGAAACAGTATGTGCTCCTCTTTACCCTCCTTGTAGGATATCGTACAAGTGCTTCGGCACAGATTAACGAACTGGAACGAGCCACTCCCGAATCTCAGGGGGTGGCTTCGGCTTCGGTGACGAACTTCTTTACGCAGTTGTTGGCGTTTCCGAATACGGAGATTCATAGTGTGATGGTGCTGCGCCATGGCAAGGTGATTGGGGAGATGTTCCCCAAACCGTTTGCGGCGGAGTATTCGCATACGTTGTATTCGGCTTCGAAGACGTTTGTGGCGGCGGCTATCGGACTGGCGATTCAGGAGAATCGTCTGCGACTGACGGACCGTGTGGCTACTTTCTTCCCGGATGAGTTACCCTCGAAGGTGAGCGACAACTTGGCGAATATGACGATTCGTGATTTGCTGACGATGCAGTCGGGTATCACGCCGGACTGGACAATGCGCAACAACCGCAAGGATTGGATTACGGGTTGGCTGGCGAAGTCGGTGAGCACGCCGGGAAAGAAGTTTGCGTACGATTCCATGTCCACCTACCTGCTTTCCGCAATCTTGCAGAAGGAGATGGGGAAGTCTACGCTGGAGTATCTCAAGGAGAAGCTTTTCACCAAGATGAACATCACCAAAGTGAACTGGGAGGAGAGTCCCGAGGGATATAACACCGGTGGTTGGGGACTGTACTTACAGAGTGAGTCGCTAGCCAAGTTCGGTCAGTTGCTGCTGAACAACGGTGTGTGGAACGGTGAGCAGTTGCTGCCTGCCGACTGGGTGAAGGAGATGAGTAAGCAGCAGCTTACGGGTTCTTCCACCTCCTACGGTTACCAAATGTGGATAGACGAAACGAACGGATGGAGCCGTGCCGACGGTGCGTTGGGACAGTACATCATAGTGATGCCCGGGACGGACATGGTGGTGGTGATAACGCAGTGTTGCATGGGTAAGTCGACGGAGGAACGTGGACTTATCGGTACCTACCTGCTCAAGGATATTCAGGAGGAGGCACTCGAGGAGAATGAGAAGGCGTACAAGCAGCTTACCAAGAAGTCGGCTAACAGTTCGCTGGACTATGTAGAGGGTAAGATTACGGCAGTGAATGTTACGGCACTCCAGAAGAAGGAGATTACGCTGGGGAAGAACAATCTGGACTGGAAGTCGCTGAAGTTCGACTTCTTGAACGGTGAGTTGAATATGCTCATCACCAAGACAGATGGTTCCAAGTACACGGTGAATGCGGGCTTCAAGGAGTGGAAGACAATCAAGACGAACGTAACACCCCCCTACTCTATCGGTGCCATAGACCGCTTCAAGGGTATCCGCAAGGAGTTTATGGTGGCAGCTAGTTATGCGTGGAAGGATAAGAACACACTGGGGATGCGCATTCATTATGCCAACTGGGTGACATCCATCCGACTGCTCTTCACCCTTGACGAAAAGAAGAATGTAACCCTCCACATAAAGGAGAATTACATGGATAAATCGACAAAAATAAGTTGTAAGATTGCTCAATAAAAAAGGGGTTGCGAAAAGCAACCCCCCTTTTTTATTCTTTCAATAGATCTTTCTCCGCCTGTTCCACCCTTGCGAAGTTGAACCCGGAGAGCACCTCATGCATGAGAGCCTCAATCTTATCGTTACACAAATTACCGATGCTACCCTCGTGCGTATGATGAATATTCTTGTTCGGCGTGAAATTGCCCGCCTGAATATCCAGACCCACCTTCTTGTACGCATCGCGGAACGGCATACCCTCGCGTGCCAAACGATTCACCTCCTCTACCGAGAAGATATTGTCGTACATAGGATTGTCCAGAATGTGCTCATTCACCTTCATCTTATTGACAATGTACGCCACCATCTGCAAACAATCCTTCAGCTCGCCGAATGCCGGCAGGAACACCTCCTTCATGATTTGCAAATCGCGGAAGTAACCACTGGGCAGATTGTTCATAATCATCATAATCTGCTGTGGCAGAGCCTGTATCTTATTGCACTTGGCACGTGTCAACTCGAACACATCGGGATTCTTCTTGTGCGGCATGATGCTGGAACCCGTCGTACAATCGTCCGGCAACTTCACGAAGCCGAAGTTCTGACTATTGAACAGACAAGCATCGAACGCCATCTTGGACAGCGTACCTGCGATGGTAGCCAACGCAAACGCCACATTACGCTCCAACTTACCGCGCCCCATCTGCGCATACACCACATTGTATGCCGGAGTATCAAAGCCCAATAGGTCGGTAGTCATTTGGCGATTCAACGGGAAACTGCTACCATACCCCGCAGCCGAACCCAACGGATTGCGATTGGTCATGCGGAAGGCAGCCTGCAAGAAGAGAAGGTCGTCCACCAAACTCTCGGCATACGCACCAAACCACAAGCCAAAGCTAGAAGGCATGGCTATCTGCAAGTGAGTATACCCCGGCATCAAGACATCCTTGTAACGGTTACTCTGCGCAATCAACTCCTGGAAAAGGTTCTCCACCAGTTCCGCTATCTCCTTGATTTCGGCACGAGTAAAGAGCTTTAAGTCGAGCAATACCTGGTCGTTACGCGAACGACCGCTGTGAATCTTCTTACCCACATCGCCCAACTTACGAGTCAGCATCAGCTCCACCTGAGAGTGAACATCCTCCACCCCCTCCTCTATCACGAACTCCCCACGCACAGCCTGTGCATAGATATTCTTGAGTTCGGCGAGTAAGGACTTCAGCTCCTCCTTCTCCAGCAGACCGATGCTCTCCAGCATAGTGATATGCGCCATAGAACCCAGCACATCGTGCTTAGCAAGATAAAGATCCATCTCACGGTCACGACCCACCGTAAACTTCTCTATCTCGGCAGTCATCTGCACATTTTTTTCCCAAAGTTTGCTAGCCATAATCCTCTTATATTACATTGAATATGGAATCTTAGAAAGCATATCGGCGATGCCGTCCACACCCTTCTTCAGCGGCTTCTCCACCATCTTCTTCATGAAGAAGTTCACCTCGGCATGCGCTGTTACACGCATACGGCACTGACCCTCGCCATGTGGGAGGAGCTGTATCCAGATGGTAACAGGCAACGGATGCTGACCGGTAGACATCTTTACACACTTAGGCTCGTCACGCTCCACAATCTCAATGCGGATATCCCCCAGCATATCGGCGTGGAACGTCACATAATCCGTGTCACAAGTCATCTCGTTGACAGCCTTCACAATCGATGCCACCTGGTCATCGCTCAAGTTTGCCTGCGACTTCAACCCGGCCACCGCCATGGGGTTATCGGCTATCTGCTTCAAGATAGCCACATTGTTCAAGTCCGACAACTTAGCGTACACCACCTCCTGTGGATAAGGCACCAATTTTATCTCACTTTCATGTTTAACTGTAGACATACTCTATTTTATATATAAGGTGTAGCTCTTATTCCAACCAGTGAGCAGGATCCTCGCGCCACTCGTTCAGCGTATCGATATCGTCCTCGGAAATGTAGCCGGTCTTGACAGCCTCCTCTACCACAGCCGAATAGTTGGTCAGCGTAATCAGCTTAACATTTGCCTTCTTGAACGCCTCCACCGCAACCGGGAAGCCATACGTATAAGAAGCCACCATACCAATCACCTCGCAACCGTTCTTGCGGATAGCCTCAACAGCGTGCAAGCTGCTACCGCCCGTAGAGATAAGATCCTCTACAACAACCACCTTCATACCCGGCTTCAGTTCACCCTCGATAAGGTTCTCCAATCCGTGGTCTTTGGGTTTGGAACGTACATATACAAACGGCAAGTTCAACTCATCTGCCACCAGCGCACCCTGCGCAATAGCACCCGTTGCCACACCGGCAATAGCATCTACATCGGCAAAGTTCTCCAGGATAACACGGCTCAACTCCACCTTCACGAAGTTACGCAGGGTGGGGTAAGACAACGTCTTGCGGTTGTCGCAGTAGAACGGCGACTTCCAACCGGATGCCCAAGTAAACGGATTATCAACTTGCAACTTAATAGCTTTTACCTTCAACAATTTCGAAGCAAAGATTTTTTCTAACGTTCTCATACCTTACTTTTCTTTTAATATTACCGTGCAAAGGTACACAAATAATTGGGATAATCGTGACAAAAATACACTTTTTCGATACCCGAACGCTATTTTTTTGTATCTTTGTGGCATATTTTAATGAAACAACGAAACAAAAACAAAAGACAATGTACAAGAAATCTATTCTTGCCGCAGCCTTGATGCTCGCTTCCGTGCTGCAGGCAAACGCACAGACAGGTAAGGAACTGCCTTTCCAGACATGGGCTCCTACGCCGCCAATGGGTTGGAACTCATGGGATTGCTTCGGTCCTACCGTAGTGGAATCCGAGGTGAAGGCGAATGCCGACTATATGGCTGAACACCTAGCAGAGTATGGCTGGGAGTATATCGTGGTAGATATACGCTGGTTTATTGAGAACGACAAGGCGGGTGGATACAACCAGACGGATGCTCGCTACTGCATAGATGCAAACGGAAGATACACCCCGGCGGTGAACCGTTTCCCATCGGCTGCGGACGGTACGGGTTTTAAGAAGTTGGCCGACTATGTACATTCCAAGGGACTGAAGTTCGGTATCCACTTGATGCGTGGTATTCCGCGTGAGGCAGTGGCTAAGAAGTTGCCCATCCTGGGCACGGACAGCATTACGTGCGATATGATAGCCAACAACGATAGCATCTGCACGTGGTTGCGCGACAACAAGACGGTGGACTGCACCAAGCGGGGAGCGCAGGAGTATTACAACTCTTGTTTCGATATGTATGCTTCCTGGGGGGTAGACTTTGTAAAGATTGACGACCTTTCTCGTCCGTACCACACGGGAGAGATTGAGCTGATTCGCAACGCCATTACACACTGCGGACGCCCCATGGTGCTGAGTATGTCGCCGGGTGAGACGCCGGTGGAGATGGCGAAGCATGCGCAGAGCCATGCGAATATGTGGCGCACGGTGGACGACTTTTGGGATAACTGGAGTCAGCTGAGTTACCAGTTTGAGGTGTGTGCCAAGTGGGCACCGTATATAGCTCCGGGTACCTGGCCGGATGCCGATATGTTGCCGATGGGTAAGATTAGTATTCGTGGCGAACGGGGTGCAGAGCGTTGGAGTGCGTTTACGCCGGATGAGCTGAAGACAATGATGAACCTGTGGGGCATCTTTAAGTCGCCGCTGATGTTTGGTGGTGACCTGCCGCAGAACGACGAGGCTACGAATGCGTTGCTGACCAACCGGAATATGCTGTATATGCACCACTATTCCGTGGAGAACAAGCAGTTGAGCCGCACAGAGGATAACGTGGTAACGTGGACGGCGGTGGATCCTGCCAACGGCGACCGCTTTGTGGCGTTGTTCAACCTGGGTGGTTCGGAGTTTGTGAATGCGCAGAATGCACTGTATCGTTCGGGTACCATCTCTTATCTTACTACGGGATATGCTACGGATGTAGATGTTGCTCTGCCGAAGGGTTCCAAGAAGATTGCTTTGGTGGCAACGGATGGTGGCGATACACACAGTTGCGACCATGCCGACTGGATTAATCCTACGGTGACGCTGTCGGACGGTACGACGCTGGACCTCACGAAGGAGGAGATGATAAAGTCTACTTGCGGATGGGGTGAGATACACGTAAACAAGAACATCAACGGGGGAGATCTTTCCATCAACGGACAGAAGTACGAAAAGGGTGTAGCTACGCACGCCAACTCCGTCATCGTGTATAATCTGCCGAAGGGTGCGGTTCGCTTTACCGCCAAGGCAGGTATCGACAATACGGGAACCAACCAGGGTAGCATCTCCTCGGTAGAGTTTATGGTGTTCAACTACGACCCCACTTCTACGGAGGAGGGACCTACGGCGAATGCGGGTGACAAGAAGGTAAGCATTGACCTCACCCAACTGGGCTTCGACAAGAAGCAGCCGTGTACGGTTACGGAGGTTTGGAGCAACAAGAACGAAGGTACCTACCGTGGCAGCAAGTTCGCTACGACACTCAAGGAGCACGCTTCGGCATTGTATCGCATCAGCGGACAGAAGCGCACAAAGGGTGCCGGTGTAGAGATTGCCGTAGATGCCCTCGGCAAGGAGGAGCAGACGGTGACCATCACCATAACGAATGGCGAGACGACGGGTGCGTATGTTCAGTTGCTGGACAACGGCAAGGTGATAGGCTGCGTCCCGGTAGAGCAGGATGGCAAGGCTCATTACACTGCACATTTCACTCCGGGTTCACATAAACTAGAGGCAAAATACAGTGGTACTAC
>CAYOKO010000012.1:6432-9702 GCA_964404555.1 uncultured Bacteroidaceae bacterium
TATTTTGTAGATGAATTCATCTTTATACCACAATAAAATCGTCCCCGAGCAGATATTTCTCGTTTTAATTTTGGTGGTTTCAACGAGATAATGTAACTTTGCAGGGAGTAGATACCTAAAATGCATATACTATGAGCAGAGAAGTATATTACCGAATGATGGTTGCAGCAGCCTTGCTAACAACCGTTGCCTGTAGCAACAACCGGTCGGAAACAACAAACGATACGGAAAACGCCGATACCACCCTCGTTGCATCCGATAAAAAAGAGAAATTGGAACTACCCCTTCCGGAAGTTCCCGTATCCATTACCGACCCAAAGGATCGGGCAGCCTTTGTGCTGTATCACTTCTGGGACGCACTGGACTTTAACGATACCGTGCGCTCGCACAACCAGGACCTGTTGGAACAGAACTTTGCCAACTACCTCACACTCTTTTCCGTGGCAGACACCACAGAGGTGGTGCGCGCTATCGACCGACTGATGACGGCGGCACGTGTGGATTCAACGGCATACCGAAAGGTGCGCAAGGTGGCATATAAGTATCTCTACGACCCCAACTCCCCTATGCTCAACGAGGATTACTACGCCCTGTTTGTCCGCAACTTCCTGAAGGATGCTTCGCTGGACGTTGCTACGACGGAGCGATACAAGTTCGACCTCTCCTGCATAGCCAAGAACCGTTGCGGAAGTTTGGCGGCAGATTTCAAGTTTGAAAACCGTAACGGATCCAACGGTTCGTTGCTGAGCACCAAGTACACGGGGTACTTGATGCTGATTTTCTACGACCCCGATTGCGATGAGTGCAAGGAGACATTAGCGGGATTGTCGCAAAACAATATGCTCAACGATATGATTGCAGAACGGCTTGTCACGGTACTGGCGGTTTGCACCGAAGGGGAGAAACATACGTGGCAACGCAGCCTGTCCGATTTGCCCAATAGTTGGACGGTGACGTACGACATAAGTGGGATAAACGAGAACAACACCTATATTCTCCGTGCCATGCCTACCATATACATTCTGGACGAGAACCACCGCATCGTGGGAAAGGATGTGTTGGCAGACCAAGCGCTGCAAATATTGGAGCAATCCCAACAATAGTTCAAAATCCAAACGTATAAAACCTATATAACACACTCGTTATCAATTATATATCGACTCTCAGCGCAGAGACATCTCATGACAGGATATATAGTTGATAACGAGTTTGTTATATAGACACAAAAAAAGGAAGGAGCATGGCAGTCACTGCGCATTCCTTCCCATAAGAGAATTAAAAAAACTCGTATCTTTATTCTTGATAGAACTTTACTACGTCGAGTTCCTCCTTCACCCACGGCATAACGGTGATATTCACCTTTATGTTCCAATCACCTCCAATAGGATAATCGGGACGTGTAGGATCTACCTCAACATTCTCCGATGTAATAATATCATTGGGATCGGGATTATCCGGATCCTCTTCATCCGTCGGAACAACAATAATGTTCTCATCCTTATTGTATGCCGGAATAGGAGTTCCCAAACCGGTAAGTGAATTTACGGTAAGCTTGTACCAATGGTTACGGACAATACCGTTCATGCCACTAACACTGAGGTGTGATATAGGCTGATAGTAGTAGCAACGTCCATCACCCCAGAGGAGAGCCTCGGTCAACATACCCTTAGTCGTAGCATACTGACCCTTTATATAAGGAACCACTCTGTAAGGAGCATCCTCTGATATCTGGAAACATATATCGGAAGTACTGCCAACGGTAATACCCTCCTCCTCGTATTTCTCCTTTATTGCTTTCAACAAATCCGGGAGTGTATAGAAAGCATTCTCCCAGTATGTCAACTGGAGAGCGTTACCATCCTTATCCTTTAGCTGTCCGGCAATCAAAGCACATGTATTTGCTTCACGACCGTTGTTGTCTGTATACGTATTAGGCAAAGTGTTCTCGAAAGGATAGAACTTGAAATCCTGAGAAAGACACATACCATTCGTCACCTCATCACTATTCCACATGAGCGTCTGCTTATCCAGATCATAACCCGTCATAGGTTGTGCCCAATAACTACGATGCAAAGTGGGACTGTTCCACGCCCAAGTAGCACTGTAACCTTCTATATCCTTCAAAAGATACGTCTGCTTCAGTATATTAAAGATAGACCAGCCCTGCACATCCAGCGTTGCAGAAACGGCACTACCATCTTCATAGTTACCATCGTCACTATTCGGTACAACAGTGGTAGACTGAACTTTGGAATAATCCATTGTCACCTTTGCCACCACACGCTCCAGATAGATAGGAGTAGCCTTTTCGAGATGTTCCGCCTCGGACATAGCATTGTACTCGCCGGACTCTATAAAGTTATCGGAATCTATGTATGTTGCATAAACAGCATTGCTACCATCGTTATAAACAGAATTGGACATCATGAACATATCCTCCTGTATCTCACCACCTTTCACAGCCGATGAATAGTTCTTCCAACCCGTCAACTTTGTTTTTCGAAACGTGTTCAGCTCCTCATCCTCCAGCGTATCCGTAAAGTCGGTAGAAGGAGGATTCAGTATAGCCACAATCTTGGTGGGGAGGGCATCCTCCTCATCCATCGTAAGAACCTTTATATAATTGCTCACAAAGGTATTGTCGGTCTGTTTTGTCCACGTAAGGCTTATGTCTTTGTCTTCCACCTCGTTCAAACCCTCCTTAGAGAGGAAGTCGAAGTCGGTACCCTTATCGTCGAAGAAGAACAGTTCCAGATTATTGGTTGTAGTAAAGGTTTCATCTGTTGAACCCGCAACCGTACCTTCCTGAGTGGCATCCCCCGTACGTGTTACATTCGTACCGGTTGTGACGAACTGTATGGGCAGATACACCGTTTTGTATTGAGAGTCATTGTTCGGTTCCTGCCATTCGTCCAAATCGTGCGTACAGGCAGCTAAGGTGAGCAACGAAAGACCCGTCAACAGAAATTTATTCATTTGATTCTAAATTTTATATCTTATCAATCACATATACTTCTAGCTCACTGTAATGAGAAAACCTCCCCGGCGTCAATATCCACCGGCACCGGGGAGGAAAAAGTTAAAATCTAAAGTGTATATCTTTATTCATGTCTAGTTACTTACTAGTACTTGTTGTAGCCTTCTCCTTTGAGTACAAGTCAGCGCTGTTTGATACAATTCTCCAAGGCTGGATTACAATCTTAGCATCGAGCAACCAAGCATCGTCCTCATCGTCATCGTCCGGTCTAACCGGGTCGATAGGATACGGGT
>CAYOKO010000012.1:9802-24641 GCA_964404555.1 uncultured Bacteroidaceae bacterium
ATGTTCTTAACGATGTTGGCATTGTAAGACTTATTAAAGACGTTCCAACCCAAAATGTTAGCAGAAAGTTCACCTGAAGTAACAACCTTCTGATCACCGGTATTATCCAAAGCAATAATCTGAATGGTATTTTTACCGTCTACTGTAACATCATGCGTCTCACCCTGCTCAGCGGATGTAACCTTAGCAACTACGCGCTCTACATAAATGGTTACAGGATTAGCCTCAGCTTCCGGTTCGGTAAGTTGGAAGTTTATAGAGTCTAAGGCAGTAGCATAGACGTACTTAATAGAACCATTTGATTCTTGCGTAGCGTAAACAGAGTTACTCATAGTAAATTTGTCTGCCTTTCCACTGTAGTTGGCTGAATTCTTAATCAGCTTAAGGCGCATCTCATCCAAATTCATGCCTTCGAAGTCCGCACCCTGATTCGGGTCATTGACGACTGCCACAATCTGTGCCGGCTGACCCTCGCCTTCCGGTTCATCGACAATAATAATACAGTTGGCAACCATCGTCTTGTTGTCCCCGTCTTTCCATGTATCCGGATTATCGTAGATATCGACAATACGGTTGGTACCGTTGGCAGCATTCTTCTCATGATACGGTGTACCATCGGCCTTGAACAAGAAGAACACGATGTTGTTGGTACTTACAGAGTACTCATCCGCTGAACCTTTATCGTAGTCATAGTTGGGACCATCGTCGGGCAGCGCAGATGTGGTAGTACCCTCACCTTCGGCACGAGTACCGGAGACATCATTAGCAACCAATGAGATTGCCATGTAGCGTTGTTCGTAAGCTCCATCCTGCTGTGCAGAAGGAACATCTGAAACATCTTCACTAGAACATGCAGCGAGCAACAAAGCTGCAAATCCAGTCAATAAAAATTTTCTCATAACAGTTATGTTTAAATGTCTGTAATCGAAAGTAAATGTATAACACATTCTTATCGTCCTTGTTCCGTAAAACCTTTGCCCTCTCTAAAGGGTGCCACCGCAAAAATATTTGCTGTGCCCAAATGTCCCCGGGTGACACCCCATTGAGAGAAGTATAAATGGTTGAACTAATCGTAAACCCATTCTACAAAAGCAAAAGATTATACTATAAAAACAAACGATATTCTCACTCATATACTGCCCCTGCCAAGAGGTGTTCCACCTCATCGGTTCGGCAATCCTTCAAGAGTACCTTGTGGTCGGCATCCAGCAGGTAAAGTGCCGGTGCGCTACGCACAATATAAAGTTCATGTTCCTCTATGCCGCTCAAGTCCACGCCATGTATCCAGTTTTCCGGGATATGAACCAGGCTACGTCCTTCGTCGCCATAGATGTTGACCGCCAATACTCGTAAGTCGCCTTCGGCAATCCTTACGTTCATCTCTTCACTCTCAGCCAACTGCCTTGCCACATCGCGGCAGTGGTTACAATCGGGATCGTAGAAGAACAACAAGAGGTTGTCCTGTACGTTGGTTTCCATGAGCGAGGTGAGTTTGCCATCGTCGGTGCGGTACACAAAGTCGGCAGCCTTTGTTCCCACATGGTTTTTGGCTATCCACCCCAGCTCGGTGGTCTCCTGCAAGCGTTCGGCAGCACCCAGGTCGGGACCCTCCTCGGCGGCTTCGAGCACCATTTGGTAGTAATCCTCGTTGTGAACGGGCGATTCCGTTTCGTAGAGGTACTTACGTGCCGTCTGCACCATGAGTCGGTAAGCCTCCCGTTGTGGGATCATACGCTGCATCATGTTTTCCACTGCCCGGCGCTGTACAGCGCTGTCGGCGGTTGAGAAGAGGGAGATGAAGTTCGAAAAATTCTGTTCCCAAAAATCTTTATTCAAACTTCTAACCGTATCCGTGGCGTCGAGCGCATCCCAGAAGTGCATCATAACATATCCGGCACGGTCTCTCGGAGTTACCAGGCTATTGGGGACTGTTGGAAGCGGCAGCTCCAGTGGCTCGGTCTTCTCCTCGGCGCTCACGGGTGTATTCTCGTGTCCAAACAAGCAATACACAAACGAAGCCATGAGTAAAAATCCGGCAATCGTTTTATACGTATTCATTCTCTTTTCTCCTTTCTTTCCTATTCTACATTGCCATTATTTAAAATAATTCTCCATGCGTTGATTACGATGACAGAACTCAACCATCTGCCGTGTCGCAGGAAGAAGGTCATATTGTAGTCGTCCTGTCTATCCAGATATTCCTGGGCGGTGGTTATCTGCGGATAGTAACCGCGTACCAGGAGAGCGTAGTCTATGATGGGCACGCTCAGTATCACCTCGTTGGTACCGTGATTGTAGACGGTAAGGGTGGGTCGGGTGAAGGTTCGCCAGTTGGTTTGCTGCACCAGTCGGCTTATGGAGAGGTGGGCTACCACGGCGGAGTTGGCTGAGTAAACCTCATCTTCACCGCTGTAGGTTGCGTTGATGCCGAGAGAGGCATCGCCGCTTTCCTGTTCCCACGGATTGTAGAGGAAGGGCTCTTCACCGGTCATCAAGCTGTTATCGTAATTGAGGTGTGCGTTATCGGTTTCAATCACGAAGTCGTAGTCATCGGGGTTGAGCGCCTCGCCGTCCACTTGCTGGAGTACTACATTGACACCGTTGGTATCCTTTATGAGGTCTACCGTGAAGGTGTGTGTTCCGGGCTCATTCGTTTCCGGTATGGTGATATCGGTGGCTCCGTAGAAGACGGGGTCCAGGTTGAGGTCCGAAATGTAGATGTTCTCCGTATCACGTGTACGTTTCATTGTGCATGTCAGGTCGGTCATCTTTGAGACGCCGGGTGTCATGTCGGGTACGCTGAAGGCATTGTTGTCCTTTAGTCCCGCCCATGCTATGAGGTGATAGTTGCCGGGCTTCAGGGCATTGATGCTCATGGCGTACTGAGTGCCGGAGGGATGGAGGGCATCGCCGCTTTCGGCGTTGCTCCATACCAGGGTTCCGTCCTCGTCGAAGGCGTAGAGGGTTACGGAGTTGACTTCTTCGTTGAAGGCATCCGAGAACTTCAGGTTCATATCGTCGTTGAACCGAACTTGATAGTTCACGGAGCAGTCGCCTTCGTCGTCGTAAATCATACTGTCGCAAGAGCTCAGTACCCACGGGGATGCCAGCAGCATACTACCTGTTATTAAATAGTTTACTAAACTTTTCATTATCTTGTTCGTTGTATGATTGTTACATTACTCTGTTTCATCTTCGGACTTTTCAGGGTCTTGATTCTCACTACCGCTATTATCGGAAGTGGCAACCTCTGTGTCCTTAGAGATTATATCCAGGCTGTTGGTAACCTGCTGCCAAGGCTGAATGACGCACTTAACATCGAGGAACCAATTGTTGTTTTGGTCATCCTTCGGACGAGTCGGGTCTATCTCCGGGTCGGGATCAGGATCTTCCGGATCTACAAGTTCTTCATCCTTTTTAGGATCGTCACTTACCGGAACAGGAGTACCGAGACCTACTATAGTGTTGATGCTCATTACATACCAGTGGTTACGTACTATACCTTCCACGTCATCACCTTGTTTATAAAGCACTGAACCAGTGTCGGAAGTACCATCTGCCTTATATGTGGGATGCATAATCTCTGTAAAGTAGTAGCAATGACCATTGTTCCAATACTGTGCGTATGACAACTGCTTTAACTCATCGGTCAATTCGTCTTGTTTGTACGCCACAACACCCTCACTTGTCACATGATAGTATTGTTTATCTGTCGTAATCTCTATATAAGGATATACGTGATAGTTATCACCTTTATATAGCAAGAACTTGAAATCATCTGCTGTTACAGATGTCTTGCCTTCCTTATCTGTATAGATACTCTTTGAGAAATTAGCCCATGTCTCCTTCATATCCTCCTTCGTGTAGTAAGCACCACGCCACTCGAACAAAGTGAGTCCATCCTCACCAGCCTTTATCTGACCGGCAAACAAGATACTAGTGTTATAATCCTTACCACTTACCTTTGCCAAAGTATTTTCGAAGGGATATGCAACATCTGCATCTTTAAGGGTATCCATCTCTGCCCACTTCAATGTTTTCTGTGAAAGATTGTCAGCCGTCTGAAATTCCGTTGATGCCCAATAAGAACGATAGTCGGCAGCACCGTTCCATGCCCAATCGTTAGACAGACCTTCTATACTCTTCTCCAATGTACTTTTGGAGAGCGTATTGAAGATATTCCAACCGGTAAGTGTCAATGTCAACGGAGCACTGTATGTACCATTACTCATCTTTAGAGCGTTGGTGATGTACTTCACACCGTCTTTCTCCGTAACCTGATAATCGGCTTCCGTATATTTAACTCCCTCTGATTTTTCCGGATACTGAGCACCCGCTACCGGAGTTTTCTTCGTATAATAACTTTCCTCTGTAGTAACTTTGTAAGTTCTAAGAACCTTGGAATCTTCATCCGTAGTCGGATCCAGTCCCACCTTACTAACCACACGCTCCACGTAAATATTCACAGGAGACTGCATAGCCATTTCCGGAGATTCGGCAAAGCTAGCAGCGCTTACATTGGTTGCATAAACATTGCTGGTCTTCTCAGGATCCTGATAAACGGAATTACTCATAAGGAATGAATTCGCCTTACTGCATTTGGCAGCACTTGTCAATTCAACCTGACGCAAATCACCCAATGATATAGCACCCGTAGTACTGAATTCGGAAGCAACCGGATTGACAACAGCCACAATCTTAGCCGGACCGGTCGTTGTATTATCAGTGAGAGAAAGCTTCACAACGTAAGTCTTCTTCAACTGCTTCGTACTAGTATCCTCCGTCCAATCATCCCCTACGTAAGCCTCCGTGTACACAGCATCGTATGCAACATTGTTTACGTCGCCGGCAACCTTATAAGGATTACCGTCTTCATCGAACAGATAGAACTTAATATCATCCAAATCGCCATCCTTCGCCACGCCATACTCACTAGCCAAGCCCTTATCCTTATCACCGTAATCGGCAACGGCACGCGTGCTGCTGGCAGAATTGGAAGCAATGCTAACGGTCATATATCTCGTATAAGAGGCTGCAGGATCCGTGACCTGCGGATTCTCCACCAAATCGTTGTCGCTACATGCAGCAGCAAGGAGCATCGTGGAAAAACCTGCTAAAATTATCTTTTTCATACCACTCATCCTTTCTTTATTTGTCTATTGTAACTAAGTATAACTCGTTCTCTTTTATTCCTGTAAAATAAGTTTATGTGTACTCTTTTTCGAGAATGACACCCCGCCCCGCATCTTTCAGGAGCGGGATGTCGGAATATAATTACCCTAAAACAATTATATTAGAATTTACGTATCAACTCCAAGATAGGAGTTGCTTCCTGTACACCGGCTGCTTGCGCATTGGTGAGATAGGTGCGTGCCGTAGCATAATCGCCCTTCTTTATAGCCAGTACACCTCTAGCATAGTCTGCCTTGGCAGAACTGCCCGCCTTGGAAAGGTAAGAAGCCGCATCGGAAAGGTTGCCCTCGGTAAGAGCAGCATTGGCAGCGTTGAGGGCAGCTGTCTCATCGTTGGGATAGAGCAGTGCCGCAGCAGCCATCACCTTATCGTACTCCTTCGTACCCTGTCCATAGCTCTGTGCCACCAAGTAGAGTTCGTTAAGACTCAACTTGCCGGGATTCTCGGCAAATACCTTCTTCATCTCCTCTACATCTGTATAAGTACGTATGGTGTAATTCACCCGGTAGTCGGTGTGACGCAAGGTAGGATAACACTCCGTCAGGATGGTTTTGTACTCCTCCGGATAGGTTGTGCGAATCTTGTTGTCACGTGCATCGGGATCGCTCACCGTATTTATAATCTTGAGTATCTCCGTCTTGTGCGGCAGTTTGGAGGCAGAGATATAGGCCTTGGCACCCTCCCAATCCTCCGGTTCACTTGCGGTGGAGATGGTTTTCTTATCAAACTTATACAACTTAGCTATGTAATCACGTATGGCTTGCGTACGGTTGGTAGCCAAGTAAGTGTTACGTGCGTAGGAACCCTCCGGAGAGGCATATCCCTTGAGCGAAACACCGGTAACGGTAATGTCGGCATCGCCACGTACGGAGTCGAGCACGGAATAAATCTTGTGCAACTCCCGGCTGTTGTCGCGATAGGTAGGGTCGATATTCGTCTTGTTCACCACAAAGAGAATATTTGCCCGTCCCTCCAGTTCGGCATTCTTCTGTGCAACGGCAGCAGGTTCTACATATAATAAGGTAGGAAGGAAGCTGCTATTGTCGAAGAAGTTGGCAATATCGGCACTCTCGGTAGCACGGCTCTCACCGCAGCAACCGTATTCATTGCGTGTAAGTACCACAGAGGCACCGTTCATCCACGCCTCATAAGGAATGGTAGAGGTATAGTGCAGAGTATCCTTCACCTGATAGTTGCGCAGTGTGCGTTCGTCGCTACCGGTTATCATATCGTCGCCCTGACGTTTGTAGTAATAATAACGGCTACGGCTGTAGACGCCCACGGAAGATAGCTGTGCTACGTCGGTTCCGTTGGTTACCTCCGGAGTGAGAATCACCGCCTGGCGTGCCTTCGCCCGGAGTTCCTCGGTGTTAAGAACCATGTCGAGGCGCAATTTGTCCCCCTCCTTGGTAAGAGAGTAGCTATCTATCTTAGCCCCCGTCACCTGCTGAGCCTGTGCGGGAAGCATCGTGCCCATGAGGGCTGCGAGACCAAATATAATTCTTCTCATACCGATTGCTTTTTAAAATAGATAAACCAAATTGAGTGCTGCCTTGGTAGGTCCTACGTAGTGATGTGCTTTGTCATTGTCTATTTTCTGTCCGCAGCCTTTGCAGCTGAAGCGGTCGTAGTGACTGTAAGCATATCCAATTCCAATTTCACCTTCCAAATTCCAGTGCTTACCCAGGTTCCATGCGTATCCGTAGGCAACGCCTGCGCCTACCATCCACCCCTGGAAACGGGTGTCACTTAACTTTGAGAAGTCGGTGCCCAGAAACATAATGTCGTTCTTAAGTCCGCCCATGTTATACTGTCCGCCAAAGACGTGCATTCCCAAGAAATGCCCTGCCCATCGATCGCAGAACCAGTAACGTGCTTCGGGCTGAACGTACCAATGCTTCCAGCGACGTTGGTGTGACAAGGTCCAAGCATTTAACTCTCCTGTTACATCCAGCGTCCATTTAGGAGCTAGCCCTACCTCAACACCTGCGTTGACGTTTAGGGTTGCGTCCATCAACATGTTTGTCTTCAAACCAACCGTTTGTGCTACACTTCCTGCCGAGAACGAAGCAAAACAGAACAGAAGAAGGCTCTTCGCTGTTACTCCCATAGCTCTAAACTATTTTATCTTTATACTACTAACAAATTCTCTGCCGCTCACCTCTGAGTGGTGGTGGTTCCAATTCTATCTCTTGGAATACGATGCAAAGTTACACTTTTTGTAGTTACGGTGCAAGCAAATAAAGGATATTTTTTTCGTTTTCCGATAAAAATGTTGTTTTTTAAGCTTTCTAGGGGTTGTTTTCAAAGAAATTTACCCTTCTTTCGTGAATAATGTTCGTTTTTTACATCTCTCGCCCCTCCTATGCCATGGCAAAGGTGAGGATGGAGAGCTTTACGCCGGAAACCTGGGCCAGGGTGACGGCGCAGGAGCTTAGGGTGGCACCGGTGGTGAGGACATCGTCTACCAGCAGGAGGTGCCGTCCTTGCAAGCGTTCGGGGTGGGTCACGAAGAAAATGTTACGGACGTTTTCGCGACGTTGCTCCCGGCTCAGGGAGGTCTGGGTGGGATTGTTGCGGGTGCGTACCACGTTCCCTGCGTCCATGGGGATGCCGGTGCGGCGGGAGATGCCCCGGGCGAAACATTCGCTCTGATTGTAACCTCTCTCCTTCGCGCGTACCTTATTTAAAGGTAGGGGGATGATGAGGTCTATGCCGTCAAAAAAGTCGGTGGGGTGCAGGAGGTCGGCCATGAGGGTGCCCAGGTAGATGCCCAGACCGGGGGTATGGTAATATTTTACGCGGAACAGTAGACGACGGGTGAACGAGGTGTACTGCAACAACGAGGCGGCACGCACCACGGGTGCTTGCACAAGGAAGTGGTGCAACACCTGCTCGTTGCCGGGGAGCCAGGTGTAGGTGTAGGGGAACTGCGACAGACAGGAGAGGCAGCAGTAGGGTTCGTTGAGGGAGAGACGGGTGCGACAGGTGACGCAGAAGCGGGGTGCCAGTGAGTCGCGCAGGCTGCGGAAGTAGTGTTTCAAGGCTCTACATCGTTGAGGTCGTCGCTCTCCATGCCCATGGTGTCGAAGAAGTGGCGTATCACCTCGCCGTCCATACCTCGGCGCAGGCCAAAGGCAAAGAGTTTGCGGCGGCGTTCGTAGTCGGCTTCGTCCGTGAGGGTATTCCACTTACTGCGGAGGACATCGTACATGAGGGTGTGGTAGGTTTCATCGTCTACGCTATCGAGAACGTCTACAAGGATAGCGGGGGGAATGCGCTTGGCACGCAGACCTTGCACCACCTTGAGCTTACCCCATTTATTATAGAGAATCTTATCTTTTACGAAGGCAGCAGCATAGCGGGCATCGTCTATGTAGCGTTCCTTCAAGAGGTATGCCATAACGGTGTCTACATCGCTTGCCGGGAGTTGCCACTTGCGCAACTTCTCCTGTGCATCGAAAGAGCACACTTCGCGTTTGGCGCAAAGGGTGGTGAGGCTGCGGATGGCCAACTGTACAGTCATTGTTTTCTTTATCATTCTTCTTTTTATGCTTTGGGCCAACGAGCGGACACCATGCGGGGGTTGTCGTAGGCATCGTGGCGGAGTTCAACGTGGGTGTAGCCCATCTCGCAGAGGAGAGCAACGGTCTCCTCGCCGTAGGCACGGTTTATCTCGAAGTAGAGTTTGCCGCCGGGCGTGAGGTGCCGGCACGCATACCGGGCAATGGCACGATAAAAGAGTAACGGCTCTTGTTGTGGAACAAACAAGGCGAGGTGTGGTTCATACCGGAGCACATTTGTCTCCATCTCGGCTTGCTCACTCGGGGTGATGTAGGGGGGATTGGAGACAATTACCTCCCAGGTGCCTTCGGGTTGTTCGTTAAGGATGTCGTGCCGGGAGAAGCGTACGGAGCTGTCCATGCGTCTGCCGTTCTCTTGCGCCACGGCGAGGGCATCGGGGGAGATGTCCCAGGCATCTACCTCCGCTCCGGGACACCCGGCAGCCAAGGAGAGGGCAATGCATCCGCTACCGGTTCCTATGTCGAGGATGCGGCGGGCGGTGGTTTCCTCCCGGAGAATCCACTGCACCAGTTCCTCGGTTTCGGGACGGGGAATGAGCACGGAGGGGGTCACCCGGAAGAGGTGTCCGCAGAACTCGGCATCGCCCAAAACATACTGTATGGGTTCTTTTTTGCAGAGTCGATCCAAGATTTCCTCGAGTTCGTGCGCCTCGTTCGGCGAAAATTGTCTACCTTTGCCCATGTAAAGTTGGGTACGGGTGAGTCCGTACCGGCGTTCCAGGAGGTAGAAGGTGAGGGCGGCTGCCTCGCCGGGTTCATAGTACCGGGAGAGCTGCGTGCGTATCCTTGTTACGAGTTCATTCATCTTTTATTTTTTTTCGGGGTACAAACTTACGTATTATTTTTGAATTAGGTATGACAACAGACGAGATTTTTATGAAACGCTGCCTACAATTGGCGCAAAACGGTAGACAGAATGCGGCTCCCAACCCCATGGTGGGGGCGGTAGTGGTGCATAACGGACGTATTATAGGCGAGGGATACCACATTCGTTGTGGCGAGGGTCATGCAGAGGTGAATGCGATAGGTTCGGTGAAGGATCCGTCGCTCCTGCCGGAGAGTACCATCTACGTGAGTCTGGAGCCGTGTGCGCACTATGGCAAGACGCCGCCGTGTGCGCAGCTCATCATAGACAAGCATATTCCACGGGTTGTGGTGGGGTGTGTGGATCCTTTTGCCAAGGTGCATGGTAAGGGTATTTCCATGTTGCGTGAGGCGGGTATCTCGGTGACGGTGGGGGTGCTCGAGGAGGAGTGTCGCCAACTGAACCGTACGTTCATGACGTTTCATGCTCGCAGGCGTCCGTTCATTACGTTGAAGTGGGCGCAGACGGCGGATGGTTTCATCGATGGGGTGCGTTCGCCGGAGGAGGGTGCGTTGCAGATTTCGAATCCGCTGTCGCAGATGGCGGCGCATAAGCTCCGTGTGGAGCACCAGGCGATACTAGTGGGTACGCATACGGCACGTATGGATAACCCGAGTCTTACGGTACGGGCATGGAGTGGGAAGCAGCCTATCCGTGTGGTGCTGGACAGGACGAATAGGCTGCCGCAGGACTTGAAGCTTTTCGATGGAGGTGTGCGCACGATTGTGGTGGTGGATGCATCTGTTGAGGGGGAATGTGTGCGGGAGCATATTGCCATCGACTTCGGTGCCGGGGATGCGCTGGAGCAGTTGATGCATAAACTGTATGAGCTGGGGATACAATCTCTCCTGGTGGAGGGGGGTGCTGCACTCCATACTTCACTCTTGCAGGCGGGGTTGTGGGACACTATTCGCATAGAGACAAACCACCAATGCATTGGGGCGGGGGTTCCTGCACCGGTTCTTTCATTCCATGTTCCCGTACAGGTGAAGAATGATACTTGCTTCGGGAACGATGTTCGGGTGATTGAGAGGGTGGAATAGTTATTCTATTTGCGGGCAAATAGGAGGTAGATTGCGTATGATTTTGCCCCAAGTTCCTACGGAATCTCCGAGCTAATTGCCCGCAATTAAATTGCTAATTGCGGGCAATTATTTCTAAGCTTAAAACGCATCGAAACTATATATAGAAAGGGTTCGGAATGCGTACGAATCTTCCTTGAAGTTGTACTGTTTTCGAACCCTTTTTATACTGAGTTTTACATGAAAACATACTGTGTTTTGAGTCTTGTACTGCTAGTACTCGGGTGAAAAAGTACTGTGTTTTTGTTCGACCACTGCCATGATTTAGGAAAAAGAGTTCTGTATTCTAGTTCGAAGCCTACTGCATTTTTCTTTACAGCGACAAAGTGGGATGCAGGTACAAAACGGCTTAAAAAAGCTTCCCTTCACCATTTATACGCCTCTCCCCTGAATATTTCAGCGAAATATCCTTCAATCTTTCATTCCTTTCAGACTTATTGATATTCAAGCGATTGAACAATCTTAAATCCTTCAACAATCCTTCGCCTTCCTTTCAGGCGGCACAGCATACACTCATTTCCTGCCGAATAGGTTTGTTTGTAAACTATTCGGAGCTTTCACCGCTTTTTCGCTACCTTCATGCCCCGAAAATGCCTTATAAAGAGCGTGGAAGTAGTTTAAAAGAGCGTGGAAGTAATATAGAGTTTTCGTGGAAGTAAGTGGAACACATAACGCATTGTTTCTCACATACGTGAAAGAAACGTGGAAGCAGTGGAGGTAGTTTCGGAATTCTCCGAATGCGAGGCTACCTCCACGAAATATTGCTTCCACGGAATACCCTTCACCGTTGCTTTCACCAACTTTTATGTAAAGCTTTTATCGGAAAGGCACGAAAAGCGGGTATTTACATATATCTTTACATTTCACTCCTTTGTAACGAAGCTACACTTTCCCGAAGCGATTCCCTTACCGGAAACCGTGAGGGTAGAGGTTCCTTTCTGAGCCGTAGCAGATACCACCACTACCACCTCGCCGTTGAAGGTGTGCATGGTGGGTTGCGTAAAGGACTCCGTAGAGGTAGCATCACCGTTGCAAGCTGCCTTGTAAACTGCCCCCTTACCACTCACCTTGAAGGTAAGCGGAAGGTTGGCGGTGGGACACTCATTGCCCGCCTTATCGACCACCCGTACCGTTACGAAGGAGAGATCCTCACCGTTGGCACGCAACACCTTTGTATCCGGTTCCAAGACGATGTGGTGCGGAGTGCCGGCTGTGCGAAGCGTCTCCTCGGCTGCCCTACTGCCGTCCTTGTTATACGCCACCACCTTGAGTTCTCCCGGTTCGTAAACCACGTCCATCCAGCGAAGGCGGAAGCGGTCGTACTTGCTGTCACGGGTCTTGGTACGCTTGCCCATACTCTTGCCGTTGACAAAAAGCTCGGCGGTATCGTAATCGGTGTAGCAGAATACCGGAATGGTATCGCCTTCATGCCCCTCCCAGTTCCAGTGCGGAAGGAGATGCAGGGTGTGCTCCCGCTTGTTCCAGTGGCTGCGATAGAGGTAGTAACGGTCCTTGGGCAGCCCTGCCAGGTCGAAGATGCCAAAGTAGGAACTGCGTGACGGCCAATAGTTGTCGTAGGGCGTAGGTTCCCCCAGATAGTCGAAGCCTGTCCACACAAACTCACCAATCGTCCACGGGCGATCCTCCTGCAATATCCAGTCCTCCTCCGGAAGGTTACTCCAGCTACAGTACTCCATATCGTAGCTACTGCACTGCAAGTCCTCGTGATAGACGTTGTTGGTGGGCACTACCGGGAACTTATACACCCCGCGACTGCTTATGGTAGAGGCGGTCTCGGAGCCCAAGATGAATCCCTGCGGTGCCTCCTTGTAGACGGCATCGTAAAGGTGCGTGCGGTAGTTCATGCCCGGCACATCCATTGCCTGCAACGTACCGCTCCATACCGGTGCCATACCGCGATCCAAGCCCTGCGTTACGGGGCGTGTGGGGTCGAGTCTATGACAGAGTTCCTGCATCTGCACGGCATATTTCTTACCCGTAGCACTCCCCTGCTCCGGTATCTCGTTGCCTATGCTCCACATCACAATGGAGGGGTGGTTGCGATGGTAGCGTACAAGGCTCTCCAGGTCGCGCTCCCACCATTCGTCAAAGAAGATGGCGTAGCCGTTGGCACACTTGGGATACTTCCACATATCGAAGGATTCTGCCATGACCATCATACCCAGAGAGTCGCATAGTTCCATCTGCCAGGGGGAGGGCATATTGTGACTGGTGCGAATGGCATCGCACCCCATGGACTTGAGTAACTTTATCTGCCGGGCCAGCGCACTCTTGTTGACGGCTGCGCCCAGCGGACCTAGGTCGTGGTGCAGGCACACGCCTTGTATCTTGCGTGCCTCACCGTTGAGTTTAAAGCCCTCCGTGCCTACCTCTACCGTGCGGATACCAAAGGTGGTGCGCTGTGTATCGAGTACCTTATCGTCCTCTATCAGCTCGCTCTTCAGGGTATAGAGTGTGGGGGATTCCGGTGACCATAGCTGCGGGTTCTTCACGTCGATAATGCCTCGTGCTTCCTTGCTGTCGTTGCTCTCGGTGGTGACACTGCCCACGGAGGTGCCGTCGGCGGTGAGGATGGTTTGGCGGACGTAGAGTTTGCGTCGTTTCTTATCCCCCTTGTTAGACGCTCCCGGACGCATGGAGGAGGAGGTGGCAATGCGTGCCACGCCGTCCTTTATATAAGAGGTATAGACGAATGTCCCCCACGCTTCCAGTCCACTCTCATCGCTCAAGATGAGATGTACGGGACGATACAAACCGGCACCGGGGTACCAGCGACTGCTTTCGGGTCGGTTGTTGAGGTGAACCGCCAAGGTATTCTCCTTGTCGGCTGCGACATACTGAGAAATATCCACCGTAAAAGAGCTGTATCCGTAGGGATGGTATGCCACCTTTGTGCCGTTGACATAGACCGTAGGTTCCGCCATAGCCCCATCAAAAAGCAGTTCTACGTGCTGCTTTCCCTGCGTGCGGAAGGAGGTGCGATACCACCCCTCCCCTATCCACGGCAAAGAACCCGTGCGACCTGTCTTCTCCGTTGCCGTTTTCTCGCCGTTCTGTTCTATTGCTACGGTTTGCTTGTCTATCTCCTTGTCGAACGGTCCGGCAATTGCCCAATCGTGCGGGATGCTCACCCTCTGCCATGCGGCATCCTTAAAGTCCACCGCCTCGGCACCCGCCGGGTTGCCCTGCATAAAACGCCAGTTGCCGGACAGTAATATATCCGATGTATCGGCAAAAGAAACCGCCCCGTTCAGGGCCAAGAATGCTACGGCTACGCCCCGCATCCATCCATTCCATGAGAATACGTTCTTCATTGTTTACGATATTTGTTGTTTAATTCGTTGATTACTTCGGCAAAATTAAACAAAAATCGGGAGATAACAGGCAGAAAGCGGAAGTTTTTATAAAAAAACGGGGAGGGGCAATCCTATCATTAGGATGCCCCTCCCTCTATCATAATATGTTTGCTCAAATTATTCAGCACGCAATGTGAAGCGCTTGAATGCAACTACCGTCAAGTTCTTGTCGGTCTGCTGCAAGTACTGCGCAACGGTAATCTTGCTGTCCTGGATGAACTCCTGGTTCAACAAGCAGTTCTCCTTGTAGAACTTCTGGAGACGACCGTTAGCGATGTTCTGAATCATCTGCTCCGGCAGGTTAGCTGCCTTCTGCTCTGCAGTCTCCTTCATGATCTTGCGACCCTTCTCGGCATCCTCTGCAGTGATCCATCCCTTGCCCATATTGCTCTCAATATGATCCTCGCTGTCGAAGTGATTCGGGTTCAAACCTGCCTTCTTCAAAGCAGCCTCTACAGCCTTCTTCACCTGCTCCTCCTTGGTCTTCTCTACAGCCACCTTCAATTCCTCGTCCTTAACAGCCTGCGGAACAGAAGCCTCGTCGAGAGAAACCGGGTTCATGGCAGCTACCTGCATAGCCACAGCATGAGCCTGCTCCTCTGCCGGTGCGTTGGTTTGAACCAGCGTACAGAGAGAGTGCTTGTTCATGTGGTCGTAAACAGATACGTTACCACCCTCCAGGTAGCTATAACCGTCCAACTCCATCTTCTCGCCGGTGATACCGCTACGCTCGGTAAC
>CAYOKO010000013.1:0-24483 GCA_964404555.1 uncultured Bacteroidaceae bacterium
CCAGTACAAAACGTTTCCTTGCCATACGTGAATTTACCTGCAAGATTTGGTTATTATCTATTTCCTCCTTCAGCAGTGCTTCCGAATTTTCGGATAACAATAGAGGCAGGATTCGCTGGTACTCATAGTAGAGAAAGGCGCATCCTGTCATAGCTGCCGAATAGGGACTGTTATACTTATTCATTTTTAATCTTCCATATTTATTAACCACGCACATCAGCGTTCAACGCAAAGTTAGTGAAATTTATCGAATAATAGAAAACTTCGCCTGCCTTTTTCACGGCTAAGCGTTATTTTTTCTATAAAAAGGGCTGTCCTTCGTGTAAAATCGAGGTAAAAAGAGGCTTTTCCATCCAAGTCTCCGATGAATGAGGACGGTAAACATTCTACCATGCTTTGATGGATGGAAACGGCATGGTGTACGGCTGAATAATACCCGAAGAATACAAGAATAATTTATTACAAACCGCCTGTGACACCCCGGTGACAGGTGAATGTCACATTTAACTTCTGTGATTCTCAATGTGTTTGACACATAGTGACAGAGGTGACACATATTTCGGTTTTTTCGGTAAGGGGAGAGGGGTGGTGGTGACAGATAGACGTTGTGCATATTTAGTTGGCTGATTCTCAATTCAGGTGACACATTTTTGAAAAGGCTGTTTTGGGGCTTAAATATCTGTCACCGGAAGCATTTACGGATATGTGTCACCGGAAATTCCTTCTAAACTTACGAAAATACTTTACACAACGGACTTCCGGAAATAATTGCGGGCAGAAAAATATTTTTCTTAGTGCATTAGCACTCGGATTACGGTAGACTTTGACCCAAAGTCGTACGCTTTTCACATGCTATTCTAGTAAGAAACAACTGTAAACTCAGTATGTTTTACATCGTATTTAGGTTGATTTTTTGGGATTGAATTCTCGAAAACCCTAAGGCAAGAAAAAGCACTATGCAGCCTTTCGCCGCATAGTGCCCTATTTTTATTACTCCCAATAAAGGATTTGTTTGTTGATATTCCATTTGTGATCCTTGGGGAAGTCGTCACCCTCCCACGCCTTCTTGGAAGTCCACTTCTCCGGAGCATCCGTCCAGAAGGCATCGTCTGCCGGAAGACCCAGCGGCATGAAAGCCAGAGACGTCATGTAAAGACTACCGTTGTTGGTGTACCAGTCGGCCGTGTTGGGATGACTGCCCACGAAACCTATGGTAAGGTAACCATCCTCCGTGAAGTTGGTCTGCCCCTTGCCGTCGAACATACGCTTCATAACCGCAGTAAGTCCCGCTCTCACCTGACCGTTGTGCAACTCATCCGGCAGGTTCTTCTGCCAAGCCAACATAGCCAAAGGCTGCATCACTGCCAAACGGTAGGGGATGGAACGACCCACAACCGGGAAGGTACCCTCGGGAGAGATGAAACGCTCCAGGATTACACCGTACTTCTGCATACGCTTCAAGACATTGGCATAACGCTTCTGCACACCGTTCTCGCTACCGTTGGAACGACAAATCCATGAGTCGTTGGGATACTTCTCCTTAATCATCTGCAAGCACTCCAGATACATGGGCTGGATGACGTATGAATTGTAGTAGTCGAAAGCAAAGGCAGCACCATCGCTGTACCAACCGTCGCCTACGTACCATTCCTCTACCTTATTCATAGCCATGTGGATGCGATACTGGTCGTAGCTAGCACCCACCTTCATGAGGAAACTCTCCTCCATGGCGCAGAAAAGCAACCAGTTGGTGGTGCAGGGGTCGTAACGACGCAGACCTTGCAACTCCTTGATATAACGCTGCTTGGTAACGCTGTCCAGAGGCACCCAGAGGGCATCGTATCCGCGTACAAGACTCTCTACTACGTAGGCAGCATCTACCAACGTTTGGCCGCCACTGCGCCATCCCAGATAGTCGGGTGACTCGGGATCTACGGCATTGGCATAGGCCTTGAGCGCCCACTCACGCAACTGCTTACGCTGCTTACCTTCGGCGGTATCATCGTCCGGAAGGGTAAGCCACGGGGTGATGCCTGCCATGAGGCGTCCAAAGCACTCCATGTAGGCCACCTTCTTGTCACGATTGTCCCAGGTGGGACTCAACTCCAACTTCATGTTCTTCTGCAACGTACCGTTGGCCATGTTCTCGAGCACGGGAGCAGCCATGGTGTAAGCCAACTTTGCCCAGTAGGCACGATCCTGTGCTCCGGTGGTCTGTTCACTCGTCTTGGTGCGTTTTGCTTGTACACACACCGAGGGTGTCAGCAGGCACAACAAGAGCGTAAATAATAGTATTCGTTTCATCTATTTTGAGTTTTATGGTTTTATAATCATCGACAAAATTAATGAAAAAATGCGACTTCTACAAGAATTTTACTACGTAAAAGGAAATTTTTTGTATATTTGCAAGGAATTCAACGATATATTCTAAAAAACATTTCTATATGAACAAGAAAACATTATTGTATCTTTTCGCACTAACCTCACTCTCGGCGTGGGCGAACCCCATAGGACGGAGTAGGGCGAAGGAGATTGCTACGGACTATCTGGCGGTGCCCGGTGAGGAGGTGACGCTGGTGACGCAGTCCAACGGTAGGCGACTGGTGAAGGGGTCTACGGAACAGAATGCTCCTCTCTACATCTTCTCCCGTGGTGAGAATGCGGGCTTTGTGATTGTTTCCGGAGACGACTGTCTGCCGGAGGTGCTGGGATATACGGAGTCCGGCAACTTTGTGGAGAGTGAGATGCCTCCGGCTTTGCTGGAGTGGATTGCGGGGTATGCCAACCTTATCCGGGAGGCGCAGGCTGCGGGGGCTCCTTCTCGTGCGGTGGCTAGAGCGAATGCGGCTCGTGTCAGTGCTTCGTGGACGGATATTGCTACGCTGGTTCCTACGCATTGGCATCAGTCCAGTCCTTACAACGATGCTTGTCCGCGCCGTGCTACGGATGCGAATGCTCGCTGTGCTACGGGGTGTGTGGCTACTGCCGGTTCGCAGGTGTTGTACTACTGGCGCAAGGATTGTAACCGGTATTCTCAGTACGATACGCCGTCGTATAAATTTGAGTACAGCGGTTGCGATATGGAGAATACGGCGAATGTGAAGATTGTGAAGGGTACGCCGTTCCAGTGGGAGCTGATGAAGGAGAGCTATTCGGGCAGTGAATCGGCTGAATATAAGAATGCTGTGGCTGTGCTAGTGGCGTGTCTGGGTATGACGAATTACTTGGGCTACGGTTCTTCTACGGCGGGACAGATAGGCGACTTGGTGAACTCCTTTAGCGGTCAGTTTGGGCTGAGTAGCGTATCGGCTAGCAAGGGGAGTGACTTGAGTTCGTGGGAGAGTACCATCTATAATGAGCTTAAAAACGGTCGACCTATTGTGTATGCCGGTGTTAGTGAGACGAGTGGCGGTCATGCGGTGGTGCTGGATGGTTATAGAGCTTCCGGTACGGCACATTTCCACTTCAACTTTGGTTGGGGCGGTCAGGGTGACGGCTACTATACGGTGGACGATGAGACCGGTATGAATGGCTTTAATACCAGTCAGTCCATGGTTTATCAAATCCAGCCTAAGAAGAATAATCTCTCCGGATTTATCCTGGACGACGACTTCTACTACGGTGCTACCAACAAGGTTCGCATCACGGTAACCAACAATGGTACACTGGATTACACCGGCGGTTTCTCTCTCTATGCTGCTACCGGTACGGACATGGGTACGGCAAAGGCTACCTCTACGGAGGTGATTCCGGTGGGGGAGAGTCGTGTGGTAACATTCGAGTATAAGCCGGCTTTGCTGAAGGAATATCGCTTGCAGATTCGTGATTCCAAGGGTACGGTGCTGGCTACGACTTCCCGCGAGGCGATTGAGAATCAGCCTATGTTGAGTGTGTCCGACCTATCCATAGATGCTTCTGCCAATACGGTGGAGGAGGGTGGTAACACCTATCAGCAGGTCTACAACACGCAGATAACCGTGCAGGCTAAGGTGCGTAACAAGGGTACGGCGCCGTGTACACCGAGCTTCAAGTTGCAGCTTCTCCAGTACAGTCGCCAAACGGGTGAACTGGTGAAGACACAGACGGCTACCATCAAGACGTACAACTTCGAGGCGAACACCGAAACACCTATAGAGTACACCTTTAAGTACCTGAAGGATACCTTGAACTATGTACTCAGCATAGAACCCGAATTTACGGTGGGTACGGCGAAGTATCAGTTTGATATGCCGGAGGTTGAGTCCATCTACTTCCAGGCGCCCGGCAAGGATCTTGCGGCTACGATGGAGAATGGCACTGCCACCTTCACGGGACACTGGGATGCTACGGCATTTGCAGATGCTGCTGCGAAGCTGGAGGGTGTTACGAATGTAGATTTGACGGCGGTAGATGGAGTGGGGGGTGTGCCTGTCGTAGAACAGAACCCCAATGCTCTCTTTTGGTGCAGCAGCGACAGTAAGGCTAGCGGTAACAATGTGATAAAGAACGGTGTGTGTGCTTCTCTGTATCTCACCAAGGGGTACGATTTCGCTCCGAAGGCTGCGTTTACGGCTACCAAGGCTACCTTTAATCATGCGTTGGATAGTGCAGGTATCTTCTCTACGTTTATCCTTCCGTTCGATGCCAAGGTTCCGAGCCATCTTACGGTTCGTCGCATAGAGACGCATACGGCCAATGCGCTGAAGACGGCTTCGGTGGTATCGGAGTTGAAGGCGAATACACCTTATATATATATAACGGATACTCGGGGTGCCGAGAATACGCTTATCTATGCCAACAATGTTGAGATTGCTGCTACGCAGGGGGATGCCGATAGCGAGAGCGATGAGATATTGAAGGGTACATGGATGGGTATTGCGACGCCTACGGATCGTTGCTTCTTGCTGGACGATTCCGAGACGCAGCGTTTCACCAAGGTGAGTCAGGGAACCGCAGTTCCGGGTTTAACGGCTTATATCCGCAACGATAACACCACCTTGTCTACCATAACCTTCAGCATCAACACATACGATAAGTACATGAAGCAGTTGGCTGCTGCGGTTGCCGAGGGATACGATGCGCTTACGCAGTATTACTCCTTGAAGGCTAAGGAGGCGTACACGAAGCTCGATTCCGTTGTGACGGCGGGTGATGCTATTGTGAAGGAGTTTAATGAAACAAGCTCATCTTCCTGCCGTGCGCTGGTGAAGGATATTACCGCCAATATAGAAACGTTGGCTGGTCAGTACACCGGTGAGTGGGATGGCACGGATAATCCTTGGGGTGAGGATGTTACGGATCGTTACATCCAGAATGCTTCCTTCGAAAGCGGTTCGGCATCCAACATTACGGGTTGGGTTAAGAATCCGTCCATTTCGGCATCTATCAGCCTGAATTCTTCCTCTGTGTACTTCACCGTGGGTACGGATGGCGAGAAGCTCTTCTATGCCAAGAGTGGTATAGAGGGTGAATCTACGCTCTCACAGACCATTACATTGCCTGCCGGAAGTTACCGTGTGAGCGCCAAGGTGAATACCGAGGAGGGTAGTAACGTTATCTTTACGTGTGGCGATGCTTCGGTTACGGTTGCGGGTAGTGACCTGGGACAGCATTACTTTGCAGATGCTGTTATCGAGAAGATCACGCTGGACGAGGATAGCGAACTGACGCTGTCGTTCCGTACTACGGACGGTCAGTGGTTGCGTGCGGATGATGTTCGTCTGTACAGTCTGACCAAGAAGACGGAAAACATCGAGACGTTGAAGGGTGATGCAAATGGCGACGGCACCGTTTCCGTAGAGGATATTACTGTAGTTGCCGGATACATTCTAGACCCGACAATAGAGATTGATGCTACGGCTGCCGATGCTAACGGCGATGGAGAAATCACCGTTACGGACATCACCGCCATTGCAAATATCATACTGGGTACCGAAGAGTAACCGCTAATGCTTCGGCATTCTTTTACAAAATAAATAGTCCCTTCCCGTAATTTCTTAGGAAATATGTGGAAGGGACTATTGCCTTTTATACTCGAAACAAATCGTAAATAATAGGAGCTTCCAACTAACAATCCGTCGCCTTAAGGGCTTTTCCGCTTTCATTATTAAACATAATGCCCATTAGAATTTATTTTTTATAACCGGGATTTATAAGCTAGCGGAAAAGATTATATATAAGATTTATTTTGAAAAAAACAAGAAATCTTGCGATTTTTATTGTAAAATCTTCCTTATATGACGAAACTTTTGTATCTTTGCGTGCTCAAAGAAAAATGAGCTAAAGACACAGCAAACAAAAACGAAATCTGCGTAAAAATGGATGAAAACTGTCAGTTACTATTCCAAATGCTTCTAAGGAATGCACTTTGGGATACGCCCGTAAAGAAGACCTTCGAGCCCACAACCGACCAATGGAATCAAATTATGGTGTGTGCTCGCAGACAGGCGGTGACTGCTCTTGTCGCCGAGGCTGTACTGCGGCATCAACATTTGTGGACGCTTGACAGTATGCTCAAGAAGAAACTCCAGATGACGGTGGTGGCGAATGTGCAGGAAAATGAACGGCTGAATAAGGTATTGGCGGCTGTAACACAACTGCTCAACGAACATGGCATTCGTTCCGTACTGCTTAAAGGTCAGGGAGTTGCGCTGAATTATCCGAAGCCGGAACTGCGTTGCTGTGGCGATATAGACCTATATGTGGGAAAACAAAACTATGTTAAGGCGTGCCAACTGATGGCTCAGTGTGTGGAGAATCTCGAAAATGCTACGGAGACCAAAAAGCATCTGCACGTTTTATATATGGGAGAATCCATTGAACTTCATAGAGTTACGGAGGATATGGAGGGACGAAAATTCAACAATTATTTCCAAACGGTTACGATGGATTGCCTGGATAGGAACGAGCTTCCCTCCCACTGTTTTAACGGTACGGACGTGCTCCTACCCCCCGATGATTATAATGCATTCTACATCTTTGAACATTTGTGGCATCACTTCCTGGACGGTGGCATAGGCTTTCGTCAGCTGTGCGACTGGGTGCGATTCTTGCACGTACATTACCGGGACATCAATCATACGCAGTTGAAGCTTCATCTCAAAGGTATGGGGTTGTGGTATCCTTGGTTGGTGTTTGCTTCCATTGCGGTGGAGCAATTGGGACTTCCGGCAGATGAGTGTCCGTTCTATAATGTACTCTATTCGGGCGATGCCTTACGCATAGTTCGCTTGATATATCGTGAGGGTAACTTCGGTAAATTCAATCCGTTGGCTCTCAAGAGACATAAGAAGGAGAAGTATATTGTAAAGAAGTGTCTCTCTTTGCGTTTGCATAGTCAGCGTTTCCTGACCATTGCACGGGTGTTTCCTCGTGAGGTGTCACGCCGCTATGGACATTTCTTGAATAAGTCTGTCCATCGTATGATGACGGAAATGAAAAAGGAAGATTTCGAAGCTCCGTTTACCATACAACGGCAGTAAAGGATAGTCTTTATCTTTTTCGAATAATTACATACAAAATAATTGGTGCTCCCAGAATGGGTGTAATCACGTTGATGGGGATGATGCCTCTCTCTCCGGGCAGGGTGCTTACGAGGGAGCAGAAGAGCGTCAGTATGGCTCCTATCATGATGGTCGATGGCATGAGTATGCGATGGTCGGACGTGCGGAAGAGCATACGTGATAGGTGCGGTACGGCCATTCCTATAAACGATATAGGTCCACAAAAGGCGGTGCAGACGGATACCAAAATACCTGTAACCATGAGGATGTATCGGTGGGTGTTGTACACCGATATTCCCATATTTGCTGCATATCTATCGCCTAGGAGTAATGCGTTGAGGGGCTTTACCATCAAGACGGAGAGTAAGAGTGCCAGTAACAATAGCGTGGCAAACAGCGGCATCTTTTCCATACTTACGCCTCCAAAGCTGCCCATCCCCCATACCATGAAGGAGTGTACTCCCCCTTCGGTGGCTAGATAGTTGAGGAGCGAGATGACGGAGGAGGTGAGGTAGCTTATCATTACGCCTGTGATGAGCAACATGATGTGATGGTGCAGTATGCCCGAGAAGAAAAGCAGCAGTAACATTACCGCAAATGACCCTAACAGTGCCGAGACGAGTATCAGCAGACTGCCACTCAGCGTGATGTTGCCTGCCACCAAACTTCCCCCCAACAAGAGTGTGGAGACGGCCACACCCAGGTTGGCTCCGGCGTCTATTCCCAGAATAGAGGGACCTGCCAAGGGGTTGCGGAAGGTGGTTTGCAGCAACAAGCCCGCTACCGAGAGGGAGGCTCCGCAGAGAAGTGCGGTTATGGCTTGCGGAAGTCGGCTTTCCAGTACTATGTAGCTCCAGGTACTTTCCGTGTTGCTCTGCCCTGTAAGGATGCCCCACACCTCGTGCAGCGGGATGTTTACGGAACCCACGCAGAGATTGGCGGCAAACAATATGAGTAGTACCGAGGATAGTAGAATAAAGACCGACTTGTGTTTCATATTTCAACTATTTTAATGGTTTGAAGTAATGCATCTCTCCCTCCGGCAGTACCCCGGGGTGCAGAATGCGGATGCAGTCTTCCAGATAGTAATCGGGATGGAAGGGGGATTCCTGCAAGATGTCTACCTTGTCTACATTTGTTCCCCATACATGGCGTTCTTCAAATGCCTTGAAGCGGGCGTAGAGTGGATGTTCTTGCTGAAGTTCATCGTAGCTCAAATCACTGTTCTGTCCATACTTAATGAGCCAGAAATCGGCATCTTGTGCCTTGTCCAGGACGGTCTCTACGGTGAGTCCCGTGGAGCCTGTTCCTTCTAGGTAATTAAACAAAAAATTACCTCCGGCATCCTTCAGAAGTGTGCCCACGGTGCTGTGTCCGTTGGGTTGATACCAGATGTTGCCATACAGTTTGTCAACAAATACCGTGACGGGTTTTTCTTTCTTTACGGCCGCCTTGAGACGTTGATAGTTTTCCTCTACTTGGGTGAATAGCGCTTCTGTCTTCCCCCATCTGCCAAACAGCAAACCGTAGAACTTCATCCATTCGGCACGTGCCAACGGGGATACTTCCATGTAGTCGGCACATTCTATGATGGGGATGTTTAATTTCTCCAGTTCTCCATGGTTTGTGTTCTGGAAGGGCGATAGGAAAAGGGCGTCGGCATGAGCATCGATAATCATCTCGATATTGGGCGACATACTGTTTCCTACGTCTTTTATTTTGCGAAGATCGAGCTGGGTCTTCAGGTGAGGTATGTTCATGTATTGGGCATCGCAGACACCGGCTACCAGGGAGAGTGCATTCATGGCATCTACCAGATAGGCGTGGCAGGAGGTGGCGAGTATGGCTCGTTGCAGGGGTATCTTTACCACGAGTGGGTTCTCCCCTATTGCTGCCAGCTCACTACGTGTGGGTTCCTGGGCGGAGGCATCGTTGCGGTCTACCAGGACGTAGGTCTTCAGGGTCTTCTCTGTGTTCCATGGATCACGCATACGGACAACGGTATACTGCTTGTACTGCTTAATTTCCAGGTTCTTAGCATACCTTAACGTGACGGAATCCACTGCCTCCTCTAAAACGGAAGATTGCCCTCCGAGGTTTGACCCCCGGAAGACAATCACCAAAAGAAGGCAGATAATTCCTATTAGTATATATATAGAATATCTCCTATTCATATATAATTTTTTTTACTTAAAAATCATAGCACAAGGACCTACACCTGCTGCAATTTGAGTCTTCTTGGCACCGGTGTTGGCATCGTAAACGTTTACATATCCGTTTGCGGTGTAGTCGGCATAGCCATAGTCACCCAGAGAATAGGAACCTACGTAAACATCTTCGTTGATTGGATTAACGGAGAAGCTGCTTACGTAAACCAAGTCCTCAAGTGTGGCACTTGCCACCTGAGTCAAGGTGTTGTCGTTATTTACCTGATACTTGGTGTAAGCGATCTCGCTAGCACCGTAAGGAGCATTCAGTACATAGAGGTTGTTGCCTACGGTAGCAATGTAGGTACCGGCACAAATATCGGTTACATTACCGTATTGATCCAGCTGCTGAACGGTTGCAGGAGTTGTGCCGTAGTCACCTGTAGCAACGATGAATACGTTGTTGTTGGTGGTTGCGGCTGCCTTGGTAGGATTCAAGCCTACAGCCTTGGTATCCATTACAGAGAACGGAGAGAGGTTTACGATAGATACGCTCTTACCGTCGGCATAGTTGTTGGCGTAGTTCATACCGTCGGAGTTGGTTACATAGAGACGTCCGTTGGCAATAGCCATCTCCTCGGGGTTAGGACCTACCTCAACGGTTCCGTTAACCTCCAGTGAAAGGGTATCGATGCGAGATACATGACCGTCGTAGTTGTCTACGTAAACATTACCCTCGTAAGCAACAATATCACGTGGTGAGTTGGTCTCGATTTCTGCCTCCAGCGCCATGGTGTTCTTGTTGAGAACGAATACACGGTTGGAACCGTACACGGCGATGTACATCTTGTTACCGTAGATGATAGCATCCTGCGGAGTGTTACCCAGGCTTTGTCCGGTAGCGGTCTGGAAGACGCCGGATGTTGCGGTGTATGAATCACCGTCTACAGCTACATAGTCCATTGTTCCGTCTATGCCGGAATAGTAGCTACCTGCATTGATGACGTAGAATGATGCGTCTGTGTTTACTGTGTTGTTACTACCGCCGCCTACGAAATCGTCGTCGTCATCGTAGTGCGTACAACCGGTAAGTGTAGCGGCTGCTGCCAACATAGACAGCGCCATGAAACTTTTACTTTTACAATTCATTGTCTTAAATAATTTATTTAATGTATAGTATTTATTTTGTTGATTCTATTTATATTATAATTTCACTCCGACGGAAAACTTAAACGACCTTCCCGGCATGGGATAGCGTCGCACCACTTCGTACTGTTTGTCGAAGAGGTTCAACACATCGCCTCGTAGCGTTAGCACGGCATTCCCCCAGCGAACATCCCTATAGAGTGCTACCCCCATATCCGTGTAGGGATCGATGTGCGTAGCGGGGTTCTCATTGTTGGTGCTCCATCTTTCGCCGGATGTTGTAGCGTGCCACACCACATTGCACCATGGGTTCTCCCACGTTACCGACCATCCACCGGAGTTCTTGGGGATGTAGGCTATCTGGGTACCGTAGGAGGCGGATAGCGGATTGGTGCGATTCTCGGCATTCTGGTATGAATAGTTTGCCGTCAGGATGAGTTGCTGTTTCGCTACCGGTTGGAAGGCAGCCCGGAGCATGAGGTCTACACCGTTTGTGCGCACCTTACCTACGTTTACGTACTGCCATATATAGGTGGTGATGGGCATAGCCACAATCTTGTCGCTCACATGATTGGTGTAGTAATCCAGCGATACCGATACATCGGGCAACCACGAAAAGAGTGATGCGCTATACCCCACTCCGGCATTCCACTGACGTGTATTCTCGGGCTTCAGCACAGTGCTACCCATGTATCTGCCACAATAGTTTTCCGTAAAGGTGGGCTGACGAAAGATCTCCTTGTAGGAGGCACGCAAAGAGAGGTGCCCGTCTCCCATGGGATATATAGCCATGGAGAAGGAGGGCGACAATCGGTCAATATTGTGTGCCATGGTCTGCTTGGCAATGTCGGTTTGTGAGGCAGATGCATCCTGTCGTGACATTCCGTTGAGGTACTTGGAGTAGAGCGCACGAGCCACGAGCGTGGTGTAGCGATTCTCATACTTTACCGACAGTGACTGTAAGATGCTGTTACGTGTAGGGTGTCCCACCAGTTGACCGTTGCTGTTCAAGTTATTGTAGAAATAGTCTGCCGCATATACGGCGGTCAATCCCTGTACCGGTGCACACAGCAGGGCTGCGGATGCGTAGTACTCTCGTTGCCAATAGTTCTGTATGTTCACACCACCGGAATAGCTGCCGTCTACATCCTTGTAGAGCGATTCCGTCCAGTTCCATTTAAGATTTCCCAGCAGAGAAAAGATATTGGACAGTCTGCCCTTGTAGCGCAACTGCGCAAAGAGGTTCCGGTCGTCCTGGTGCTCGTTGTTCTTTGTTTCGTAAAGGTCGATAGCACCCGGTAGGTTTGCCGAGTTGCCATAGTAGTAGAGCTTAGCCGTAACCTCCTGTCCGGGAGCGGGCTTCCACACCATATTTGCCTCGGCATGACCGTTGCTCAGGTCGGAGTTGGAACGCTTCTCTCGTCGTACCTTTGTGCCATTGACCACATCGTACGAATAGTGGTTGTCGGCTCTTAGATACTCACCCACCAACATGAGTGACAGCCTATCGGTACATCTTTTTTGCCACCTTACCGATGGCGATACAAAACCAAAGGAACCCACCTTTAGTTTTGCATTCAGTTCATCACTTTGAATGGGGCGTAACGTCTGTATATCCAGACGTGAAGCCGCTGCCACATTGCGAGCCGGCATAAAGATATCCGCATTATCCCCTATAAAAAGAGCCAATGCCGACAGATTATCAAGCGAATAACGAGAGATGTCGATGATGCCGTTTTGCGCATCGTTCAGCAGTATGCCATCGTAAGATACGGCGGTGTGCTGTGCTCCCATACCACGCACGGAGACACTCTTCAGTCCGCCGGCACCTCCGTAGTCGCGAAGTGTTACACCCGCCATACGTCGCATAGCGTCCGCAATGTCCGTCACCCCTTGGGTTTGGAAATCATGTTCGCGGAGCATACGTACCGGAGCTGTAGTGGTAACCGTGTTGCTTGCTCGTCTGCCGTGTACCTCCACTCCCTGTATCACGATGCTGTCTGTCGGCTGGGTGTCTTCCGTGACCCCAAAAGCCCGTACACATAGAAAAGGAGCGCACATACCAAACAAGACAAGTGTGTATTTTTGCTGTATCTTACGCATATCTTTATTTGTCCTTAATTACGCATCCGTCCTCGCAGATGACATATTTATGTTATGGCAGGTCTTCTGACTTATCTCTGCATCCACACCTTCCCGACTTGTCTTTGTGGCAAACCAGTGGTTTCTCGTGGACACAATAATGAGATTCACAGCAGCGGGACTGTTCAGGACTTACACCTGATTCCCTTTTCATTGCACACCTCCGGATATTACTCCAAAAGTCCTACAAAACCATTTCGGGTGCAAAGATACAAAAACATTGAATATATTGCAACTATTTTACATAAAAAAGGCTGCTAACAGCACGATTAAGCACCATCAGCAGCCTAAAAAAATGTTTATGTGTGTTTTCTATTTCTTGCTTTCCTTGTAAGCAGCAATATATCCCAGTGCCTCCTTGCACTTATCGGTAACATACTGCCAATCACCGGCTTTCACCTTGTCGCCCGGGAACAATTTAGAGCCCATGCCCACGCAGTAGACACCAGCCTTGAACCATCCCTCCAGGTTCTCCTTGTCGGGAGATACACCGCCGGTAACCATAATCTTGGACCACGGCATAGGAGCCATGAGACCCTTTACCAAGTTGGGACCAACCACATCACCCGGGAACACCTTGGTGAAGTCGCAACCCACCTCCTGTGCCTTGCCTATCTCCGACGGAGTTAAGCAACCCGGACAGTAAGTCACACATCTACGGTTACATACCACGGCAATGTCGGCATTGAACAGCGGACCTACTACGAAGCAAGCACCCAGTTGCAGGTAGAGAGCTGCCGTAGGAGCATCTACGACTGACCCCACACCCATAGCCAACTCCGGACACTCCGTAGCCGCAAACTTAACACACTCGGCAAAAACCTCCTGTGCAAAATCGCCACGATTGGTGAATTCGAACGCACGAACACCACCCTCGTAACAAGCCTTAATCACCTTCTTGGCTACCTCGGCATCCTTGTGATAAAACACAGGAACCATACCCGTGGAGCCTATCTTTTGCATTACTGCCAATTTATCAAACTTAGCCATTTCTTTCCTTATTATATATAATGGATGAAACTTTATCGCTGTACACGACCATTTGCACTACCGCCTGCCAGAGCCTCTACCTCGGCCTCGGATACTAGGTTGAAGTCGCCGTTTACCGTATGCTTGAGAGCAGATGCAGCCACAGCAAACTCCAGAGCCTCGCCCTGAGTTTCCTTCGTCAGGAGACCATGGATAAGACCACCGGAGAAGGAATCGCCTCCACCCACACGGTCTATGATGGGGTTAATCTCGTAACGCTTGGACTGATAGAACTCCTTACCATCGTAGATAAGAGCCTTCCAGCCGTTGTAGGTAGCAGAGAAAGACTCGCGCAGTGTAGAAACCACATACTTAAAGTCGAACTCCTTTGCCATAGCCTTAAAGATACCCTCGTAACCGGCAGCATTGGTCTCGCCACCCTCTACGTTAGCATCCGGCTTGAAGCCCAGACACAGCTCGGCATCCTCTTCGTTGCCGATGCATACATCGACATACTTCATGAGCGGACGCATAATGGAGATAGCCTTCTCGCTCGTCCACAGTTTCTTGCGGAAGTTCAAGTCGACAGACACCGTTACCCCGTTGCGCTTAGCCGCCTCACACGCCAAGCGAGTAAGTTCGGCAGCCTGGTCGGAGATAGCCGGAGTGATACCGGACCAGTGGAACCAGTCGGCATCCTTCATGATGGCATCGAAATCGAAATCGGCAGGAACAGCCTCTGCAATAGCAGAATGCGCACGGTCATAGATAACCTTGGATGGACGCATGGAAGCTCCCGTCTCGCAATAATACAATCCCACACGATCGCCACCACGAGCAATATATTGTGTGTTTACACCATATCTGCGCAAAGCATTTAGCGCAATCTGGCCAATCTCATGCTTCGGCAATTTGGACACGAAGTAAGCATCGTGACCGTAATTGGCAAGGCTAACGGCAACGTTTGCCTCACCGCCACCCGGAATAATCCGGAAAGCTTCCGATTGCACAAAACGGTCTTGTCCTTCGGGGGACAGACGCAACATGATTTCGCCTAATGTAACTATTTTAGCCATATAACTTTTTTATATTTCAAATTCCTAATATAAATAGGTGTAAGTTCACCCCTGAGATATAAACCCACCCTATCTGCTTGCAAATTTACATTAAAATTCCGTATTCGGGAACAAAAGCCATGAAAAAAAATAAAAAATAGCATTTTTTCTTCGCTTTTTATCCCTACAAGTAAAAAAAAGAATGTACTTTAGCAGACGATTTTCATGTAGAATCATAAAGGTGAAGTATAAATGGACAAAAAACACATCTATTTCGCTGCTGCATATCTCTGCACGGCATCGCTTGTAGGATGCGGACAGGGAGAGACAAACAACGCAGCATCGCTCACGGAAAAAAGAGTCAAAGTGGAGCGAACCATCCGGCTTACCGAAGAGGGGGATTCTCCTTTCTATGACATCAAGATAGACCTGGCGTATTTTACGCCGTTGCAGGATGAGACTGCCAAACGTATGAATCAGCAGATTATACGCTATGTAATGGATACTACCGATATCTCTCCCAAGGAGGCGGTGCGTGTCTATATCAACACTTTGAACAACGAATACCGTAGCGAGATGCTCGACTTCTATCTGGAGGAGTTGAAGGAGAATGGGGGTAATACGTCTACCATGGGTAACTATAACTATGCCTATCATCTGGAAACGGAGGTGGAGCGTGGGTACAAAGGTGTGGTGTGCTACGAGATGGAGGGGTATCGCTACTCTGCCGGGGCACACGGGGTGAACAAATACAAGTATTTCAACTTTGACCGCGACGGATATGTCCTCACGCTGGACGATATCTTTGAGGATGGCTACGAGGATAAACTCCTGCAGGTGCTCATAAAGGAGCTGATGGAGAAGTTTCATGTATCTACCGTAGAGGCGCTGAAGGAGAAGGGCTTCGTGGATGTCAGCCAACTATACGTCACCGAGAATTTCGAACTGGAAGACGACGAAATGAAATTCGTCTACAACGAATACGAGATAGCTCCCTACTGTATGGGTGCCATAAAAGTAGACGTAGACTATAAGAATATTAAAAACTTAATGAAAAAGGAATGGAGATAATAAAGAAATATTTTCCCAACCTGACGGAACAACAAGAACAACAATTTGCAGCTCTCTACGACCTGTACACCGACTGGAATGCCAAGATTAATGTCATCTCTCGCAAGGACATTGAGAACCTATACGAACACCACGTGCTCCACTCACTGGGCATAGCACGCATCATCCGCTTTACACCGGGGACACGGGTGCTCGACCTGGGTACGGGAGGTGGATTCCCGGGCATTCCTCTTGCCATCCTCTTTCCCGAGGTGTCTTTCCATCTTGTGGACAGCATAGGTAAGAAGGTGCGGGTGGCTACGGAGGTGGCTACCAGTATAGGACTCAAGAATGTCACCTTTCGCCATTGTCGCGGCGAGGAGGAGAAGGCTCGTTTCGACTTCTGTGTGAGCCGTGCCGTGATGCCGCTCAATGACTTGCTCAAGATTATCCGTAAGAATATCTCCGCCGAAGACCGGAACGCTCTGCCCAACGGACTCATCTGCTTGAAGGGGGGCGAACTGGAAAATGAAATACTGCCTGTGAAGAACAAGGTGCAGATTTTCTCGCTGAGCGATGAATTTACGGAGCCTTTCTTCGAAACCAAAAAGGTGGTGTATGTACCTGTAACAACAACCAAGTAACGCTATGATTATAAAACGATTCACCGTTAATCCGCTGGAGGAAAACTGCTACGTACTCCACGACGAAGAGACGCTGCAGGCGATTATAATAGACTGCGGTGCCTTCCACCGGGATGAGCAAAAAGAGATTTCGCAGTACATAGAAGAGCAACATCTGCAACTCGTTGACAGCATCTTGACACACGGTCACTTCGACCACGTATGGGGTGAGCAGTACATCTACGATACGTACAACTTGAAGCCCCGCATTCATGCGGCAGATGTAGATATCTACCTGCACATCAAGGAGTATCTGGCATCCTTTATGCGCATTCCGGGGTCGGCTACCGTTCCGCCCATTGGAACATACATCAACGAAGGCGATACCATAACCTTTGGTCAGCAGTCTCTCACGGTGATACATACCCCCGGACACACGCCCGGTGGTGTATGCTTCTATCATGCCGGAGAGAAGATTCTCTTTAGCGGCGATTCGTTGTTTCGCCAGAGCGTAGGCAGAACGGACTTTCCGGGTGGTTCCTATGCTTCGCTGAACAATGCGCTGAAGAACAAAATTCTCACTCTGCCCGAGGAGACGGTGGTGTACCCGGGACACGGTCCGGAGACCAACATCCGGGACGAGAAGATGTACAATGCTTATATCCGATAACACATTATTAAATATAAGAAGATGAAGACAGCAACGCTAACGTGTACCTACGAGATACTATCGTTCGATGAACTTACCGTCACCGAACAGGAGTTGGTCAACGTCGCCAAGGCGCAGACCGGCAACAGTTATGCTCCCTACTCCAAATTTTGTGTAGGAGCAGCCCTCCTTCTGGAGGATGGCACCATGGTGGGAGGCAACAATCAGGAGAATTGCGCCTACCCTTCCGGCTTGTGTGCCGAGCGGACGGCACTCTTCCATGCGCACTCCCAGTATCCCCATCTCACCATACGGACGCTTGCCATAGCAGCCTTTACGAAGGGCAGCTTCTGCGGGCATCCCATTACACCATGCGGTAACTGTCGTCAGGTTCTCTTGGAGTATGAAAAGTTGCAAGGGAGTGATATTACGGTGTTGCTCTATGGAGACGATGAGATTTATCGCCTCCCCAACAGCCGCTGTCTGCTGCCTTTGCAGTTTGATTCACTGTGATAAATATAATTTAAATAGATAAAAATGAACTATAAAAAATTGCTCCCCGTAGCAACACTATGCGCACTGCTCCTCACAACAGCGTGCGGCACACAAAAGGTAGCGACAGAACAACGTGCCGAGATTGAGTTCCAAACCACCAAAGGAAACTTCACCATGGCACTCTTCAACCAAACACCTCTACACCGCGATGCCTATCTGCTACTCACCAAGTGCGGATTCTTCGACAGTCTACTCATACACCGCACCATCAACAACTTTGTGGTGCAAGGCGGTGACCCCACCTCCAAGCACGCCGAAAAGGGTGCTGTGCTGGGCGATGGTAACCCCTTCAGCATACCCCCCGAGATACATTTCCCCGAACTCTACCATAAGCGAGGCATGGTGAATGCAGCACGCGAAGGCGATGACACCAACCCCGAGCGCCTCTCCTGCGGATCACAATTTGCCATCATCACCACCGGTCCCCTCACCGAGCAACGCATAAACTCCGGTGAAGCACTGGCGCAGAAGTGGCAGAACAATCCCGACTTCCACATTCCGGACAGCATAAAAAATATCTATAAGGAGGTAGGCGGCGCCCCCCATCTGGACAACCAATATACCGTCTTTGCCGAGATAATAGAAGGCATGGATGTGGTTGACTCCATACAAGCCGTTGCCACCGACAGAAACGATCGTCCATACGAGGATATTCGCATTTTGAAAGCGATTGTACGCAAAGATTACAACAAAATGACACCTAACAAGCAAAAAAAGTGATAATTTATTAGCTTATATTAGAAATAATGCTTAATTTTGCGCACAAAACAATAAAAAGCAATATCAATATGAGCTACTTAATAAAGCCACAGGGCTATACCCCACTGCTCGACGCCCGCGAGACGGAGCAAGGAATAAAGAAGATAAAGGAGTTCTTCCAAGTAAACCTCTCCACAGAGTTGCGTCTGTGTCGTACCACAGCTCCTCTGTTTGTTCTCAAAGGACTTGGCATTAACGACGACTTGAACGGCGTGGAGCGTGCCGTAACCTTCCCCATTAAGGAGTTGGGCGACCGCCAGGCAGAGGTGGTACATTCACTTGCAAAATGGAAAAGACTTACACTGGCAGAGTACGACATTAAGCCGGGATACGGTATCTATACCGATATGAACGCTATTCGTGCCGACGAGGAGCTGGGCAATCTCCACTCTCTCTACGTAGACCAGTGGGACTGGGAGCGTGTCATCCGCAAGGAGGATCGCAACCTTACATTCCTTAAGAACATAGTACGTCGCATCTACTCCGCTATCCTGCGTACAGAGTATCTGGTGAATGAGACGTATCCGCAGATAAAGCCTTACCTTCCGGAGGAGATTCACTTTATCCACTCCGAGGAGCTGTTGCAGATGTATCCCGACAAGACTGCCAAGGAGCGTGAGGATGCTATCTGTCGTAAGTATGGTGCCGTATTTATTATAGGTATCGGCGGTAAGTTGTCCGACGGTAAGGAACACGACCTGCGTGCCCCCGACTACGACGACTGGACGACGCCCAACGAGGATGGCTTCAAGGGCTTGAACGGTGACTTGATGATATGGTACGAGCCACTGAACCGTGCCGTAGAACTCTCCTCTATGGGTATTCGTGTAGACAAGGAGGCTCTGCTGCGTCAGTTGGAGATTTGTGGCAAGGAGCAGCGCAAGGAGTTGTACTTCCACAAGCGTCTGCTGGATGGTACGCTTCCGCTGAGCATAGGTGGTGGTATTGGTCAGAGTCGCCTCTGCATGGTACTGCTCCACAAGGCTCACGTAGGCGAAATCCAGGCTTCTATATGGCCGGATGATATGCGCGAGGAGTGCAAAAAGAACAACATTCCATTAATTTAATGGGATTATATATACACACAAAGAAAAGAGGTTTCCGAGTTTTTATACTTCCGGGAACCTCTTTTTCATATAGCTAGCGACATAAATTCGCTTTATTCCTTCTCGAACAATTTACGGAACGGAGTAGGATACGGCGTTTCGAACTCCATGGGTTCACCCGTGATGGGATGATGGAAGTTCAAGCGGAATGCGTGCAAACACAAACGGTGCAACGGATCGTTTCCGTCACCATACTTCACATCGCCACACACCGGATGATGCAAATCGCCCATGTGAACACGAATCTGGTTCTTGCGACCCGTCTCCAACTTCAGCTCCACCAACGAGAAACGAGGCTCCGATGCCACCACACGATAATGCGTAATAGCAAACTTACCACCATTATCCTCCGGCGAAGAATACGTAAAGAAGGCCTTATTATCCTTAAGCCAACTCTCCACCGTACCCGACTTCTGCTCCATCTCGCCACTCACCACCGCTACATAACGACGGTCGTACACTATATCATGCCAATTCTTCTCCAGAATCTGCTCCGCCTCCATCGTCTTTGCATAAATCATAAGTCCCGACGTGTCACGGTCCAGACGGTGAACTACGTGAGCACGAGCCTTTTGATGCGTTTTGTGAAAGTAATCGTCCAGCACCTTCTTTACACACATTTGGTGATGCGTAGTACCCATAGACAAGATACCAATGTTCTTCTCTATCACCACCAAGTGGCGATCCTCGAACACAATCTTCACGAATCGATTCTTCAACTCCGTGTTACGCTTATGCTTGCGCACACGCACCTGCATACCCGGCTCCACCATGAAGTTGTACTGCGTAACCAACTTACCATTCACCTGCACACCGTGCCCCGCAAGAATGGCCTTCGCCTTGTTGCGGCTCACCCCCGGCATCACCTCCATGAGGTAGGACAGTAACTCACCCGCCTTTGCAGGAGTAAATACATTGTAAAGAGACGCCGCATACGTAGCGGACGAACTGTTTCTTCTCATATAATTTCTAATTTTGGGTGCAAAAGTACGCATAAAAATCCACTCCTCCATATTTTCACCCATAAATATCATTAAGAACCCCACAGAATATTGCTTTTCGTGATTCTATATTGAAATAATTTTGTACATTTGTACCCGTATCCGCAAGAGTCACGTAGGAGTGACAGACAAGCGGAATTGAAAGTAAGTATAAATTAAAAATATTGGAATTATGGACTTGAATTACAATAGGTACGAAGGAACCTACACAAGCAATCCCCTAACCACATCGGTAGCCGCTACGCTCATGCGTAAAGTCTATTTGTGGATGACTCTGGCACTCGCCATCACCGGATTTACATCCTATTACGTCATGTCATCCCCCGGCATCATGGTATCACTCTTCACCGGTAGTACCCCACTCATACTCATCATTGTAGAGTTGGTACTGGTAGTATGGTTGGTAGCCGCCTTCCGCCGTATGTCGCTCACCACAGCCACCCTGCTGTTCGTAGCCTACTCGGTGCTCAACGGCATCACCCTCACCCCACTGTTGTTGGCCTACACCGGTACCACCGTGTGTGCAGCCTTCTTCACCACCGCCGGCACCTTTGCCGCCACCTCCCTTTACGGTTACGTCACCCGCAAGGACCTCACCTCCATGGGTAGCTTCCTGTTCATGGGACTCATAGGCATAGTACTCGCCACACTCGTCAACATCTTCTTGAAGAGTAGCGGTTTGCAGATGATTATCACCTATCTGGGTGTAGCCATCTTCATAGGACTCACCGCCTATGACACGCAGAAGACAAAGAACATTATGCGCGAAATGACAGAGGTAAACGATTCGGCACTCAAGATAGCCGTTATGTGCGCCTTCTCACTCTATTTGGACTTTATTAACCTCTTCATCTACCTCCTCAGAATCTTTGGAGGAAGAAGAGATTAACTCATATAAATGAAAGAAACACCCAAGAAAAGAGGGATACCATCACCATTGGTATCCCTCATTCCTATTTTGATACTCGTGGTGCTGCTGAGTTTCGTAATATATAATTTCGGCAGCGATTCCCTCACGGGAGCATCACAAGTGATATTGCTCATGGTAAGCGCCATTGTCGTAGCCATGGGCGTAGTAGTTTACAAGATACCCTTTGCCGAGTTCGACAAAGCCGTAGGCGAGAAGATACACGGTGTATCCCAAGCCATTATCCTACTTTTGTTAATCGGTTCCTTGAGCGGCTCCTGGATGATAAGCGGCGTAGTTCCAACTATGATTTACTACGGCGTACAGATTGTCACCCCCGAGATTTTCCTAGCTGCCGGCTGCGTGATATGCGCCGTAGTGAGCGTCCTCACCGGCAGCTCCTGGACAACCGTAGCCACCATAGGTATTGCCCTTATGGGTATAGGTAACGCACTGGGATTCAACCCCGCATGGACAGCCGGAGCCATCATCTCCGGTAGCTACTTCGGCGACAAGATATCCCCTCTGAGTGACACCACCGTACTCGCCTCCGGTAGTACCGGGACACCCCTGTTCACCCACATCCGTTATATGTTCATCACCACCGTACCGTCGCTCACCATAGCACTCGTGGTATTCTTGGTGATGGGATTCTGTCAGGAGACATCCGACAGCGTGCTTATCAACCACTACACCAACGGATTGCAACACGCCTTCCACATCACCCCATGGCTCTTCCTCGTCCCCCTCTTCACCGTACTGCTCATCATAAAGAAGTGGCCCTCCATAGCCGTACTCTTCATGAGCACACTTGCCGGAACGATAGCCGCCATGATAGCGCAACCCGATGTGCTGGACAGCATAGGTAGCAGCGTGGGCGACGGAATGTTACACTTTAAGGGGGTGATGCGTATGTTGTTCGGTAGCACCCAGGTAGATACCGGCGATGCCATGCTGAACGACTTGGTAGCCACTCGTGGTATGGGCGGTATGATGAACACCATCTGGCTGATACTCTGTGCCATGGTATTTGGAGGCGTCATGACGGCGTCGGGGATGCTGGAGAGTATCATGCGATTCTGTCTCCGACTGGCACACCGCACCGTAGGCTATGTTACAAGTACCGTGGTGGTGGGTCTCATCCTGAATGCCACCACAAGCGACCAATATCTGGCTATCATCCTCACCTCCAATATGTTCAAGGAGGCATATCGCAAGAAGGGGTTGGAGTCACGATTGCTCAGCCGTACGGTAGAGGATAGCGTCACTGTTACCTCCGTGCTGGTGCCTTGGAACACGTGCGCCATGACACAGTCGGCAGTGCTCAACATAAGCACCTTTGCCTACTTCCCCTATTGTATTTTCAATATTATCAGCCCCATAATGACCATCATCATTGCAGCCATAGGCTACAAGATAAAGATACTCAAACCGGAGGATTTGCTCCAAGAAACACAGGAGGGCGTACAATGAAACGCTTCCTCCTTCTCCCCCTCCTCGGCTTCCTGCTGACCACCGCTGCGGCAGCCGAAGAGATAGTAACGGACTCCGTCCCGCACCTCCCTGCCACATGGATGGGGTGGAATCTTCCGCTGAAGGCAGTGGAGAGCAGTACGCTGGGACGCAGACTGCGAGACGACATCACCTGCACACCGCTGCGCGAAGCCACCTTTATGGTGGTGCGCAGTGCGCTGAATGTGCCCACGACCACCCACCATCAGACCCTCCTACCGGGTGCCACGGAGCACTATACGGCATTCGAGGATTACGGTAGGTTTGCTCCGGCTGCATTGCTCTATGGCATGAAGCTGGGGGGAGTGGAATCGGCATCGCCTTGGGGAGAGATGCTTACGGCACACGCTCTGAGCGGTGCATTCACAGTGGGGCTAACCTACCTGCTGAAGAGTACGGTAAACGAAGTTCGTCCGCGTCGTACCGACCGAGAATCTTTTACCAGCGGACACAGTGCCATAGCCTTTATGACGGCTACCATGCTCGACAAGGAGTATGGCGACCTTTCTCCCTTTCTTAAGTATGGAGGATATGTGGTGGCAACGGGTGTATCCTACTCTCTCTATCACCGCAAGATGCACTGGACCAACGATGTTATAGGAGGTGCTGCCATAGGTTATCTCTCCACACAATTGGGTTACGCACTCAAGAATCAGCTCTTTGGCAAACCCTACGAGCAACGTCGCAAACTCCTGAACATCTATGTGGAGAATGCGTTGCGTGTATCGGTAAACACAAGCATGGTATGCACATACGGTACCCGGACATTCAGTAACAACGACCTCATCAGTCTGGATACGGGATACAATCTCTCGTTGGAGGTTCGCAAGGAGATGGGTACGCGCATAGGACTGGGAGGTGAAGTATCCTATAAGACACTCCCCTATCGCATAAACGGTGAGATACAGAGTGAGACCATGAAGGGCTTGTACGGCACCCTGAAGCCGTGCGTTATATTCCCCCTCGGTCATCGGTTTTCCATGGAGCTGACGGGTAGGTTGGGCGTGAATCACTATTACGAGAGTCACCCGGACGATGCACACACCCTGGGGGGAAGAACCGTCGGTCACTACGGCGCAGGCGCAGCGTTTAAGTGGGCACAGGACTTCCGTAAGAGTTACGGAATAGTAGTGGACTATACAAACGAAGGCTCCTACACCGAGGGAGCATCACGTTTCCACACCCTCGGCATAGGAGCCGGTATTTCACTTATATTTTAAAAAGATGAGTCTACTACAAAAAGTCCCTTTCGGGAAAAACTGTTATTGATTTTCAATATGTTACAACTGTAAAAATCAAATAAATCGTACTTTTTGAAGTGGACTCAAAGATTCTTTAATCCTCTTCCTCTACATAGTCCGGATTCACCACGGTGAAGGAG
>CAYOKO010000014.1:0-24297 GCA_964404555.1 uncultured Bacteroidaceae bacterium
AGATAAGTTCATGAGCCGTTACGGTAAGGCTCGCAAATAAGCGAACTTTCTCCGAGACGCACATGTCTCCATCAAGACATAAAGCGGATGTTTTCTTGAGAAAAGAGAACATCCGCTGCTTTTTATCCCCCTTTTCTTACTTTTTACCAGAAAACAAACGGCTGCTTACACTTTTTTGTCTAACTTTGCACACATATTACTAAGTTCTAAGATTTATGATACATATACGCCCTATATATACGATGGTTGCACTAACATTGCTAACGGCTGCTATGCCGGAGAATGCTACAGCTCGCAACATCAAGGATTTCTTCAAGGAGATACCTACCGAACAACTACCGCTGCTTACGGAGAACGACCGTCTGGACTTTATAGATTATAAGGAGAATAATATGCGTGCGCGCGTTACAAACATCTTTGGCGGAAAGAGTGAGATGACAGATCTAACCGATGACTATTTTCGAATCGAGCTTACCAAGAGTAGCGAGATGTCTGCAAAGATGCTTCTCACGGAGAGTGGAGATACGGTTATCTGCGTGACTCACACCTTTACATCCCCTATGTCGGACTCGAATATTCACTTCTACAATACCGCCTGGAAGGAGCTGGACGACAAGGAGCTACTTTCGACACCGGCATACGACAATTTCTGGGCTACAACCGATACGCTTCCCGATGAGGAGCGTATGGAACTGATGCACAAGGTGGATGTATATACTACGGAAATCATTCTATCCCCGGAGACCACCGATATTACGTATCAATTGCACGTACAGGTTCTGGAGAAAAAAGATGAGGAGCGCATAACACCCCTCATTAAATCACAAACGCTCCACTGGAACGGAAAGTGTTTTTCACTTTGATCCCAGGTACAAGAAGAGCATACTAATAAGTACTAAGAGTAGGTCTACCGCCTTACTCTTTAGGTTCTTCTCTCGGAAAATCATGGCACCGAAAAGGAAGGAGACAATCACGCTGCTACGTCGAACCATACTCACAATGGAGATCATGGCACCATCCAGACTCAGAGCATAGAAATACACGAAGTCGGCTATCGACAAGAACACGGAGATGCAGAGGATACTCCATCGCCACTGAAACGCCGTCGTGGTCTTACGCTTGGGATACCACAGAAACAACAGCATACATCCCATCATAAAGAACTGATAGATATTGTAATAACTCTGTACTGCCATACGATCCAGCCCCACGCCACCATTCTCGGGCGATGCCATCAGAAACTTATCGTACAGACCACTCATAGCTCCCAGCACATTGGCAGCGACCACAAAGTATATCCACTTATCGTGTTTAAAGTCAATTCCCTCCTTTTTACCACTCTTACTCAACAAGAAGAATGAGATGATAGCAAGGATAACACCTATCCATTGATACATATTGAGGCGTTCGGAGAAGAACACCAACGCACCTATAAGTGCCATAAGAGGACGTGTAGCGTTGATAGGACCTACAATGGTCAAGGGAAGGTGCTTCATACCAAAGTATGCCAACACCCATGATGACAGCACTATACAGGACTTGAGCAACACATATTTCTGTACTTCCCATCCCACCGTAGGAACATAAAACAGACTATCACTCTCCACCATTCCACCGGACGACAGCAGAATAAAGGGAAGGAATATCACACTCGAAAACAGTGTATTCAAGAACAACACCGGAATCACTGCATTGCCATTCAGCGATTGTTTCTTAAACACATCATAAAAGCCCAGCAACACTGCCGAGCAAAAAGCATACATCAACCACATTGTAGTATTTCTCTTTTATATCATAAAAACCTTTTCCGGATACTGTATATCCACCAAGAACAGCGCATTACCAGGAACAGACTCACCGGCAGAACAGCGATTCTTCTTCTCTATTACCTCACGAAACGACTGCAAGTCCAGTTTGCCGTAGCCCACATCGAGCAACGTTCCCACCACCGAACGAACCATATTGCGTAGAAAGCGATTCGCCGTAATCTCAAAGCGCCAAGCATTCGGTTCCGACAACGGCACCCAACAAGCACGACGTACGTCACAGATATTCGTTGCCACATCAGTGTGCAGTTTGCTAAAGCTGGTAAAATCGGAGGTCTCCAAGAGAATCCGAGCCGCCTCGTTCATTTTCTCGAAGTCCGGCGTACGATACAAGCCATACGAATAGTAGCGTTCGCCAAAGATTTTCTTCCCTGTATGTACATAATAATAATAGGTACGCGCGACAGCATCGAAACGCGCATGTGCCTCCACATTCACCGGCACGATGCGATCTACAGCCACATCTCGCGGCAACAAGCGGTTCATCTTGTCCGCCAGCCACGCCACATCCGTAACACGTTCCGAATCAAAGTGCGCCACCATAAGTTTAGCATGCACCCCCGCATCCGTCCGTCCCGCCCCCACAATAGGCGTCTCCTTGCGCAGCAAGGTAGACAACGCACGCTGAATCACCTCCTGCACACTTATGCCGTTCGGCTGCACCTGCCATCCGTGATACGCAGTACCATCGTAAGATAAATAGATAAAATATCTCTGTTGCATTCTTCTTTTTTCAAAAACCGATGCAAAATTACGACAACTTTTTCAGAGTACCAACGAACCGACACGCAATTTACATTTTTTCCGCATTTTCCTTATCCTAGATAGAAAAAAGCCTCCAAGTAGATAAAAATGGAAGACAAAAGCACACATAGACTAACATAAAGACAAAAAAACATCCATTTATAGCTCGTTTTTCAAGAAAAATGGGTAAATTTGCACCAAATAAATTCAAAAATGACAATTATAAAATTATGAACGAAGCACTTCGCACCAAATTATCCGATAGTGCCGCTGCCCGCTGGACAGCCTTGGCTATCGTATCCGTGACTATGATGTTCGCTTATTTCTTCACCGACGTCATGTCCCCCCTCGAACCGCTTCTCACTGCCCCTATCACCGAAGGTGGATTGGGTTGGAGCAGCTCTGAATATGGATTTTTCTCCGGAAGCTACGGATTCTTCAACGTCTTTTTGTTGCTTCTCTTCTTCGGTGGAATCATCCTGGACAAGTTCGGCATTCGCTTTGCCGGCATCATGTCCACCGTACTTATGTTTGCCGGAGCACTCATTAAGTGGTATGCTGTAGGCAACGCATTCGATGGTACCGTCACCCTTCCCTTCGGATTGGGCACCTATGGAACACAAGTTATCATCGCCTGTCTCGGTTTTGCCACCTTTGGCGTAGGTAGCGAGATAGCAGGTATTACGGTTTCCAAAGTGATTGTTAAGTGGTTTACCGGTCACGAACTAGCACTTGCCATGGGACTCCAAGTAGCCTTGGCACGTATTGGTACGGCTGTTGCTTTAGCAGCCTCTCTGCCCTTTGCAAAGGCATGGGGAGCAGCTTCCGCATCGGTAGGACTGGGAGCGGCACTGTTGCTCATAGGAGCTGTTAGTTTCCTGGTTTACTGCGTAATGGACAAGAAAGAAGATGCCGCCGCAGCTATGACCCAAATCGAACCCGAGGAAGGATTCAAGATGAGCGACCTTGGAGTACTCTTCACCAACAAAGGATTCTGGTGCATCACCCTCCTGTGTTTAATGTTCTACTCCGGCGTATTCCCCTTCTTGAAGTTTGCCACCAAGATTATGGTATTTAAATATGGAGTAAGCGAAGATATGGCAGGACTTATTCCCGCCTTGTTGCCCTTTGGTACCATCTTCCTCACCCCATTCTTCGGCAATGTGTACGACCGTTACGGTAAGGGAGCCACCCTTATGCTTATAGGTTCCATTCTGCTCACTCTGGTACATGTATCCTTTGCACTGCCCATGAACAGCTGGATTGTCCCCATCCTCGCCATGATTGTACTGGGTATCGCCTTCGGTTTGGTACCCTCTGCCATGTGGCCCTCCGTTCCTAAGATTATTCCTATGAAGTTACTGGGAACAGCGTATGCCGTTATTTTCTACATTCAGAACATAGGTTTGTCTATGGTACCTATTCTTATCGGTAACGTCAACAACAAGAATACGGCAGCCGATGGTTTCATTGATTATACCGAGAGTATGACCATCTTTGCCGGCTTCGGTGTCGTAGCCATCGTTATTGCGCTCCTTCTGCTCCTCGAGGACAAGAAGAAGGGATACGGACTGCAACAGCCGAACGTTAAGAAATAATCCTCGATTTCAAGTAGTAACTAACTATAAAAACAAAATAGTATGTTCGAAGGACAACCCAAAGGCCTGTGGGCACTAGCTTTGGCCAACACAGGCGAACGATTCGGCTATTACACCATGCTGGCCGTATTCGTACTCTTTTTACAAGCCAACTTTCACTACGATACCGCCATTGCAGGAAGTATCTTTTCAACCTTCCTCATGTTTGTATATTTCCTTCCACTGGTAGGAGGAATCCTAGCCGATAAGTTCGGCTATAGCAAGATGGTGGTGACCGGTGTGTTCGTTATGTTCCTAGGTTATATTCTACTCAGCTTACCGCTCGGCAGCAACTTGGTGGCAGTTATTGCCATGGCTGTAGCCCTCTTCTTTGTAAGTCTGGGTACCGGACTCTTTAAAGGCAACCTGCAAGTAATGGTGGGCGACCTTTATCAGGATGCCAAGTATGCCGATAAGCGTGATGCAGGTTTCTCTCTCTTCTACATGGCAATTAACATAGGTGCCCTCTTCGCTCCTACCGCAGCCATCAAGATTATGGAGGTGGCTCAGACACAGTGGGGATACAGCGAAGCCGACTCCTACCACTTTGCCTTTGGTGTGGCTTGCATCTCTTTGATATTCAGCATTGCAATCTATCAGTTTGGCAAACCCACCTTCCGTCAGGTGCTCAACAACGAGAAGAAGAAGGAGGAAAAGAGTGAAACCGTTGCAGCCAACGAGATGAGCCCTGCCGAAACACGCGAACGCATCATCTGCTTATGCCTGGTATTCGCCGTAGTCATCTTCTTTTGGATGGCATTCCACCAGAACGGTTTGACCCTCACCTACTTTGCACGCGACTACACGGCAACCACCGCCACCGGTGTTACGGGCATGGAGTTCAATGTTATCAACCTCATTTGGTGCATCTTGATTGTGTATCAAGTAGTAGGCTTATTACAGAAGGGTAGCACCCGCAGCAAAGTAATCAATGCTATTATACTCATCATCTCTGCCGGAGCACTCGGTTACGACTACATACAGCACGGAGGCGATATCGTCAACATAGACGCCCCCATTTTCCAGCAGTTTAACCCCTGCTTTGTAGTAGCCCTCACCCCCATCAGCATAGCCCTCTTTGGAGCGCTAGCCAAGAAGGGTAAGGAACCAAAGGCACCCGTTAAGATTGGACTGGGTATGTTGGTAGCAGCCGTTGCCTACCTCGTGATGACCGTTTCCTCCATAGGACTCGACACCCCGGCAGTCAACGCCGACGGTACCCCCATGCATATGGCAAACGTATCGCCCAATGTATTGGTGAGCACCTATCTTATCCTTACCTTTGCCGAATTGCTACTCTCTCCCATCGGAATCTCTTTCGTTACCAAGGTAGCTCCGGATAAATACAAAGGTATGATGATGGGTGGATGGTTCGTATCCACCGCCATCGGTAACTTCCTGGTACAGATACCCGGATACTTGTGGGGTAAGAACCTCTGTCTGGTATGGGGCATCCTCACCGGCATCTGTCTGTTGGCAGCCCTGTTTATCTTCAGTATCATTAAGAAACTCAACAAGGTAGCATAAGGAGCATGGCAAACAGACACCCCGCAGGTCTCTACCTGCTCTTCTCCACAGAAATGGCAGAACGATTCAGCTATTTCGGTATGCGTGCCATCTTCATCCTGTATATGACCAAGATACTGATGATGAACGATGCGCTCGCCAACAACATCTACGGCAGCTACACCGGATTGGTGTACCTCACCCCGCTCATCGGCGGTATCATCTCCGATAGATTCTGGGGCAACCGACGCACCATCCTCACTGGACAGGTGCTCATGGCTGCCGGACAATTCACCATGTTCTTGAGTGCCAGTTTCACCGAGAATACGCAACTGAGCATGATGCTCATGTTCATTGGCTTAGGACTTATCATTGCCGGCAACGGATTCTTTAAGCCCAATATCAGCACCATGGTGAGCGAGCTGTATGAACCGGGCGACAAACGTCGCGACAGTGCATTCACCATCTTCTATATGGGTATCAACATAGGAGCTTTCTTTGCACCGCTCATCTGCGGAGCATTAGCAGACATAGATTATCGTTGGGGATTCCTGGCATCTTCCATCGCCATGATTCTCTCCCTCATAGTCTTCTCCACGCTCAAGAGTAAGCTTCTAGTAACCCCGGACGGACGACAAGTGGGTCTGCCGCCGGTGCACACTAAGGTGGAAAGCGAGAGTGCTACTCCCCAACAGAGCGGAAGCAAAATAACCCTTCGCACCATTCTCTGCCTGATAGGTTTCATAGCCTCTGCCATAGGAATCACCTACGGAAGCGACGATGCCATAGGCGGAATCATTCTCTCCGCCTGCTTCTGGATGCCGGTGTATATCATCACCGACAAGACACTAACTAAGGTAGAGAGACACCACATCCTTGTCATCTACATTATAGCCTTCTTCGTCATCTTCTTTTGGAGTGCCTACGAACAAGCCGGTGCATCGCTCACCCTCTTTACAGAGCGCAACGTAGATCGTCAGTTTGGCGGATGGACCATGCCTACGGCGTGGACACAATCCTTCAACGCCATCTTTGTGGTAGCCTTGGCTCCGGTCTTTGCCGCTCTATGGACATGGTTGGACAAGCACAAGCTGGAACCCTCCAGTCCAGCCAAGCAAGCCATCGGTTTGCTGTTGCTGAGTGCCGGATACGGGGTGATTGCACTGGGTGTACATGGTGTAGATGCCTCCACGAAGGTGAGTATCTTCTGGTTGGTTTCTCTCTACTTCATCCACACGTGCGGTGAGTTAAGTCTCTCCCCCATCGGTTTGTCCATGGTGACCAAGCTTTCTCCGCTGCGTATGGGTAGTTTGATGATGGGTGTTTGGTACCTGAGTACGGCTGCAGCCAACAAGATGGTAGGTGTGCTCAGCAGCCTAATGCCGGGCGAAGACGGTACCCCAACCCACTTCCTGGGATTCGAGATTGACTCCTTGTTCAGCTTCTTCCTGGTATTTGTGGCTATGGCAGGTATTGCCGGCATCGCCCTCCTCTTCATCAGTCCTTATTTAAATAAGATGATGAACGAGAAAGACGAATAAGCAATAACTGACAACTTCCGTTGCTACGGAAGTGCAATATATCCCAACCGCTTTTTGCCATCCATTTTGACAATGAGCGGTTGGTTTGTTTTTACATGTTTCATGTGCTCGGTTTCCTCCACGAGCGTCATCTGTTCGAGGTCCTCGGCACGCAAGAAACCGCTCTTACCGTTCTCATCCACGGTAAAGTATCCCACACCAAAGGAGGTGAGATTCTGGAAGAAGTGCGTACCCTGACTAGGTTCCACGTAGTATCCCTCCAAACCTTGTTCCACCATGACACGTACATTGGCTATCTGACTCCAGCGAACGGGAGCACCCAGTGAGGAATCGCTGCTGCCCCAGCGTCCCGGACCTATCAGTATATACCCCTTACCCTCGGCACGCATCTTGGCATTTAGTTCCTCTACCTCCATCGCTATCTTCTCGTTATCCAAACGAGAGTAGTGATTGGTCTTTACGTAGATAACATCGTAGACATCGTCCATAATGCCATGTCCCAGCACCTGGGTACTCTTCAGCAACATGGTCGATTCATCTGCCATAGCCAAGTCCTCTTGCAATGCCTGATTGCTGTCTACAATAGGACGTATCTGCAGGAGATAGAAGATAGACAACTCCGGGACAAAGGCAAACTCAATCTCCACGGGGCGACGCATTTCGTCCTCACCCACCTTCTTCACCATCTTTAGAATCTCTACAAGTGGCTGTTTGTTGTATTTAAGATAGTTGGCAAACGTGATTAACTTACGCCCGCCCTCCTGTACACCATCGTATATGCGTTGGTCGTAAGGATTATAGGTAGACGCCACATTGCCAAGCAGCCCCAGTTTATCCGCCTTACGGACGGTCATCTTCACCAGTCCCATAGACTCATCGGTAGAGAACACCAAGTCGGCATTCAAGTCCATAGCGTAGAAGCTCGTTTGTGTCTCTCGCAGCGCCAAGTCCAGTTCGCTCAACTGCAACACATGTTCCGGATGCGACGGAGAGAAGCGAAGCGTCTGACCGCCATCCACCACATACTTACCCAGTCCGAAAGCCATATTTACAACGCCCTCTTCCACCTCCTCATATCCCACGGGATAGAAGTTCAAGGAACGCAGCACACCCGACACATCCGGATAGAAGAGATTGTCGTGATGCATACCCGCAACCTCCTGCAACACCACCGCCATCTTCTCCTCGTCTATCACATTGCTCGTAGCCTCTATGTACGCCTTGCTATCCTTGCGATACACCGATGCATATACTGCCTTAATAGCATTCAAGAGCAATTGCAACATCTCCTCCTTGTCCTCTCGATAAGGAATCATGTAGGTGGCATAGATACCGGCAAATGGTTGATAGTGAGCATCCTCCAAAAGGCTGGAAGAGCGTATTGCCACCGGTCCCTGCACAGCTTTTAGGTAGCAAGAGAGATTCTTCCGGACATCCTCACGGAAGTTGCCCATCAAGAAGTTTTGCACGATATCCTCATCGGACACATCGCTCAGGGCTATTTCAAAGAGGTCGTTATCCTCCATAAATCGGTCGAACACATCCGTGCAAACCACCACGGTGCGGGGTACCATCACACGTACACCGTCCACCTCGTTCATCTCCGGATGGCGCTTTAACACGTGATCCAAGAACGCCAGACCTCTACCCTTTCCACCCAAGGAGCCTACACCGATGCGAACGAAGTTGGAGTAGCGGTCGTAGTTGTCCTGACTGAAGTCGGCTACCACACCACTATTCTTCATCTTGCGGTATGCCAAAATGGCATCGAAGATGATTTGACGATGCTCCGCCAACCCCTCCTCACTCTCGCAAGAGAGACTACGAATGAAGTCGGCCAACGGGAACATAGCACGCGAATACAGCCAACGAGACACATGGTTGTGACTCACGCTATAAAATAAAGAGTCGGGCGGAATGGTAAAAATATTCTCCTGCAACTCCTTTAGGTTGTGGATAGCAAACAGCGGCTCACGCGTCTTGGGATTAATCACGATGAAATCGCCGAAACCGAAGTCACGCTTTACCACATCACAAATATCCATCTCCTTATGACGAGAGTTCTTATCTATGAACCGCACGTGAAGAGACTCCGCTATATCCCGGTTGGACGACTGATTACTCTCCAACACCAACGGCAAGTGAGGATTATCCTCACGAATGGCACGCAAGAGATCCTCCCCCGCATGCTCATCGTTATGCCCCATACGCGGGAAGCACCCATCCGAGATTACACCTTGTATATTATTACGATACCTATTATATAACCCCCACGCCTCCTCATAGTCGCGCGCCAACACTATCTTGGGACGCCCACGCTTGCGCAACATCTGCTGGTGCGTGTTCAGCGCCTCCGACGCAAACACAATACTCTGCTCCAGCACGAACTTATATAAAATAGGTAAGATAGAAGAGTAATAACGTATGCTATCCTCCACCAAGAGAATCACCTGAACACCCTCCTTCGCATCATCCTCCAGGTTCTGACGATCCTCTATCAACTTAATGATAGAAAGAATCAAGTCCGTATTCCCCAACCAGCAGAACACCGACATAAAGATACTCAAGTCCTCTCGCTCCATACGCTCCGCAATACCATGCGAGAAAGGCGTAAGCACCACCATAGGCACATCCAGGAAACGCTGCTTTATCTCACGTGCAATCACAAAAACATCACTATTGTCCGCCGCCGGCATACACACCACCAAGTCGAACGTACGAGAATTCAAAGCCTTTACCGCCTCCTCATGGTTCGAAGCCAACGAAAAACGAGGCGGTCGCGACAAGTTCAGCGCCGTATACTCCGTAAAAAGTTTTTCCTCAATGTGTCCGTCATCCTCCAGCATGAAGGCATCATAAGGATTGGCTATCAGCAACACATCCCACACCCGGTGCGACATAAGGTTGTTGAACCGCGTTTCATTGAAGCACAGCTTCCTAAAGTCCGCTGCCAACGCCGTGTTATCATATTTCTTTTCCATGTTCATTAATCGTTTCTACAAACTTACACCTTTTTCTTTTTCCAGCCAACAAAAAAACCAAGGAAAAGCACAAGCACCCCCATTTTTACCCCCTAAATAACCCTTTTTAAAGGTAAAATCCGCAGAAAAAGCAAAAAAACAAGGAAAAATGATAAAATAATAGGTGAAAGAATTGTTTAAATGAATCTAAAATCGTACTTTTGTAGCAATTAGTAAAAAGTTACAAGAACACACAAAATCTATTATAAATGAAAAAAACAATTTTGATAATTGACGATTACGACTATATGGCACGTTTGTTGGAGATTTTTCTCCGTGTAGAATACAACTGCATCCGTGCAAAGAATGGACAAGAAGCCATAGATATGCTGAAGGAAGGAACCATTCCGGATCTCATTCTGTGCGACATGATGATGCCCGTGATGGATGGCGAACAGTTCCTCACCTGGATTAAGAGCAACGAGATGTTTAAGAGCATCCCCGTGTTCATGGTCACCGGATTGGCGAATCCGGAAGCACAAGCCAAGATGTACGACCTGGGAGCAGAAGGCTACATACTGAAGCCCTTCAACCCCACCGTACTGAAAGCACAGATACGCAACAGACTGGAACAGCAATAAGCCGTTCCGCATAAACTAACAGTAAGTAAAATCAAAATGATGAAGTTATGTTCCAAGGAGAGAGTACACTTATATATATAGGCAGTCCGGAAAGAAAGTTCTCTTTCTTGGAAGATAACTCGATGCAACGAGTTTACATAACGCAGTCCCTCGACGAGGTAAAGCAGTTGCCTATTCCTCCGGACACCCCCAGGGTTGTGCTGCTACTGGAGAAAAGTGTACCCGCCACCGATACGGAGATTGTGAAGTACCTGTACGGTCGCTTCCATAATCTATACACGCTACTGATTACCGACAGTATGCCTGCGGGAGAGGTGCGTACGTATCTGGCAGCCCACATCACGGAAACCATCTCCACAAAAGCCACCTACGAAGACTTCAAAAAGAAACTTAAATACGCTGACTTACACATTATTGCCTACTCCAAGCGCAATAAGATAAACATACAACAATCCTTCCACCTACCGTTGTGGAAGCGATTGTTCGATATCGTTTTCGCCACAATACTCATCGTGATTCTTTCCCCCATCTTCCTACTCACGGCACTCGCCATCTACATAGAAGACCGCGGCAAGGTAATCTACGTCTCCCGGCGTGTGGGCACCAATTACGACATATTCCCCTTCTATAAATTCCGGAGTATGTACATGAATGCCGACAAGCACCTACCCAAGGACAACGCCTATACCGAGGGAAAGAACGAAGAAAAGAGTACCGGCGAACTCCTAGACGAACTCTCCATAGACAGCTACGACGAAGACGCTATCCTCGCCCTCATGGGAAAAGGATACCTCTTTGGCGACAACAAGATTATCAGTCAGGAGGACTACAAGGAAGAAGCAAAGGCGAAAGCCGCCAACCCATATCGCAAGTACAAGCAAGACCCCAGAATCACCAAGGTGGGACACTTCATCCGCAAATACAGCATAGATGAACTGCCCCAACTCTTCAATGTACTCAAAGGAGATATGTCCATTGTAGGCAACCGCCCCCTCCCCCTCTACGAAGGCGAAATGCTCACCACCGACCACTGCATAGAACGCTTCCTGGCTCCCTGCGGACTCACCGGACTATGGCAAGTGGAGAAACGTGGCGATGCCGACAAAATGTCCTCCGAGGAGCGGATGGATCTAGATATAAAGTATGCACGAGAATTCGGTTTTTGGTTGGACATGAAGATTCTGTTCCGCACCCTAACCGCCTTTGTGCAAAAAGATGATGTTTAACTCATAGAAGTTTGAATGCCTCATGAAAAGGAAATTATACATAGCATGGCTACTCTACTGGAGTATCTCCTTCATGGCTTACGCACAGCAAGCCGGTGGAGGAGATAAAGTACGTTGGAACCAAGTAACCAACGAGATGCTCGAAGACATAGACTATACCCGCTTGGTACTGCCCTCACTCGACACCCTCTTCACTAGTGCACGTTTCAACAACCCACAGATTCTGAAAGCCATGAAGACCAAGGAGTTTCAGGATCAACTCATAAAGAAGGAACGACGCTATTGGTTGTCCTTCTTCAGCGGGAACGCCAACTACTCATACGGCGTAAACGACAACTACATAACCAACAGTAGCGTCTATATGCCCGCCTATCAGATATACTCCGGCGGCACACAGAGCTATTGGGGTATAGGCGGACGCGTAACTCTACCTTTGGAAGAGTTGTTCGACCTCAAGGGACGTGTAAGACGCCAAAAAACACAAGCCGACATAGCCATGCAGGAGGCAGAGAACACCTTCAACGAGATAAAGGAACGTATCATCACCCTCTACGTAGGCATCACAAACAACCTAGCCAACCTGGACTACACAGCCGAAATTGCAGCCGACTATCAGGGACAAGGTATGGTGATGCGCGAACGCTTCCTCATCAACCAAGCCGACATAACCGAACTGGCCAACTCCCGTCTCCACGAGGTGGGCATACGCCAGAACTATCAGAACCTCCTGCAATCCGTAGCCACCGACTGCCTCATACTGGAGGTTATCACCGGATATCCCATCATCTCCAAGTCCGATATCCCCATGCTGGGCGATGGCACCGACTGGTCCAACTTGGATCTACACAAATGGCTACCTATATGGTTCAAGGAACGCGATATAGCCAAGCTACGTCAGTACTATCGCTCACGCTTTCTGCGCTTTGTAGACAACACCGACAACCGTGAATACGTATGCAAGTGTACCACCATACGATTTACGCGCAGCGATGATTATTATAAACTGGTATTCCGTGCCGAAGACGATTCGGAACAAAACGTAACCCTCAATGTAGAGGAACTCCTGAAGCTCTCTCTGCAACCCGAAGAGTGGATTTACTACAACAAGTTCAAGTACGGCTCCGAAGCTCCCGACAACCGGGGTCGACTATGGATACAGGACAATGCCAAACGAATTACAACCACTAATAAATAAAGGAGGTCTATGGATTTTTTAGTCTTTCTATCAAAATTTCTCTACCGCATTCGCCGATGGATGGTCATCATACCGCTCATAGCCGGCGTAGTGGCATACCACTTTGCCAAGAATGCCGAAGATGAATATTCTGCCAAGGCAACCATATATACCGGTATCATGACCGGAACATCGGTAGAGGGTGCAGCCGTAAACAACCCGGCAGTCACCATGCAAAACCTTTTGATGATTGTTAAGACAGAGTGTACCGTACGCGAAACGGTCTTCCGTTTGTTCGTACAATGCCTCCAAAAAGGTAACGTGTACGAGGATACGCAAACCATTCAGGCGGAGCACTATCGTAGCCTTATCAAGGATGTCCCCATGGACATCATCGAGGTATGCCAGAACAATTCCGAGGCGGATGCTGTCGCCATCCTTAAGAAGGACTACTACAAAGAAGAACGCAGCAACTTCCTCTACGGTTTGTTCAACTACTACCACCCCTACTTCTGCATCTCCTCCGTAGCCACCAAGATTACAGCACTACGTGTGGGCGAATCCGACATGATGGAGATTACCTATTACTCCAACGACCCGGGCATATCCTACACCACACTGAAAATCCTGAACGAGGAGTTCATAAAGCAATATCAGATACTACGCTTCGGCGAGAGTATGGATGTCATCACCTACTTCCGCCACCAGGTAGATAGTACGTACAACGAACTTAATAATCTGGAAAAGCGACTGTTACGATATAACGTAAAGCACGGTATCATAAACTACGGCGAGCAATCCAAGCAGATAGCCATCTTGGACGCAGCCTATCTGGGACGTATGCAATCCTTAATTGTCGACGTAAGAACGACAGACGATTTGATGAAGTTCTATACCGACAACCTGAACGACCAAAACGCCCAACTGCTCAACAACGCCAGCTTGCTGAAGGAGTTGGACAACTTTACCCAGAAGAGTCGCGAACGCTCCATGGTAGATACCTACAAGACGGTAGACCCCAAAGCCTCCGCCACACAAAAAAAGATAGAAAAACAGATAGAACAATCCAAAGAAAAGCTACACGAGATTGTAAAGAACGTAGTGAACTCCAAGAACGGATTGTACAGCATTAAAGACCAAGAGATAGCCATGCAATGGTTGGAACAGATGGTCACCAACATCAAGACACACTCCGAGGAGAAGACCATGCCCATCCAGCGAGAGATGCTCAACAGCTACATTGTGAACTACTCCCCCGTGGGCGTAACCATTGGACACTTCGACCGTTCCATAGGCTTCACACAAGACTACTATACGCAGATGCAGAACAACCTGAACGCAGCCATTCTGCACCAACAAGACCTGCGCATATCCACCTCCTCACTGCGCGTCATGAACGAACCGCTCTTCCCGCTACACGCCGAACCGCACAACGTTATCATGACCGTCCTGACCGCCATCCTGGTGGCAGCCCTCTTCGTATTCAGTTTCTTCCTCTTGATAGAACTTCTGGATCACACCCTGCGCGACAGAATGCGTACGGAACGACTCACCGGCGAGAAAGTTATAGGCTGTTATCCCAACAACCACGTCTTTGGCTTCCGTCGCTACCGTAAGGTGGTAGCCCGTATGGCAGCCCACCAGTTGGTCAACACCATGAACGAATTCATACGTCCCGACAAGCCCAAAATTATCAACCTCATCAGTACCGGTCGCAACATGGGCAAGGAGGAACTCGCAGCCATCCTGGCAGAAGAATGGACCAAGTACGGCTTCCAAGTACGCTTCGCCGAGTATGAGAAAGACTTCGACACCAACAGCGTGGACTTCCAAATGGCCACCTGCATCAACGATATCGTACCCGATTACGATCCCTCACAGATTCTGTTGGTTAAATACCCCAGCATACACGAGGTAAACATCCCCGCCGACCTTCTCAACTCCGGCACCGTAAACATTCTGGTATGCCGTGCCGACAAGGGATGGAAGAGTTCCGACCGCATTGCACTCCGCAAGATACGCAAGTTCTTGAAGCCCGATGTACCGTTCTACATCTACCTCATGCGTACCTCACGCGAAGCCGTGGAAGAGTTTACCGGACAGCTGCCGCCCTACACCCCGTACCAAAACTGGGTATACCGTATGCTGCAATTCGGACTTACCGAGAAAGATTAACAAACAGATAGCAAAAGAATATGATAGGAGCAAGGACATACGAAAGCAACTTCTCATACAAAGCCGCCATACTTTGTATGCTCATGATTGCGCTCGCCTACAACATGGCCAAGGGAGTGGCAGAAGCCAACCCCATGGGCTATGCCATAGCCTGCATCCCCCTCGCCCTGATAGCCTGCATGGCTTTCTTCCGTTGGAACATGATGTCCTTCTACATACTCTTCACCTACAACTTCTTTATCATGGGCATCAACCGCTACATAAGCATACCCGTGCCCATCTCCTCCGTTACCGATTCGTTCCTGAGTATCATTGCATTACTCACCATCTTCAACTACTACTACGAAGATAGGGGCGACTGGGTACGCATCCCCATAGCCGCCATTGTAGCCTACCTGCCATGGCTGGGATACTCCGTGTCCCAAGCCTTCAACGACACCACACAATCCGGCGTGGACTACTTTGGCTGGTACAAAGAGATACGACCGTTCAGTTTCCATATTATATACATTATTGTTATCTATATGCTACTGTTCGACAAGTTTAAGAAGGTAAGGCTATACCTGGTAGTATGGGGTGTCTTCGTCTTCCTGGCAGCCGCCAAAGGCTACTGGCAGAAGACCCACGGATTCGACCACTACGAGCTGGTATGGGTTATGGGACGAGGCTATAGCACCCACATCCTCCGCACCGGCATACGCTACTTCTCCTTCTTCTCCGATGCCGCCACCTACGGTTCCAACATGGCATTCAGTGCCGCCACCTTCGGCATAGCCGCCTTCTACATACGCGGATGGAAGTACAAGATATTCTTCTTCATTGTAGCCATGAGTGCCTTCTACGGAATGCTCATCTCCGGAACCCGAAGCGCCACCTTCACCTTCTACGCCGGTGTAGTAACCTTCTGCGTGCTGAGCAAGAGTATAAAGATATTCCTAACCACCGGAACCATCTTTGCCATCTTCATCTATGCACTCCTCTACACCCCCTTTGGAGACATGACACCCCAACTGCGACGAGCCAAAACAGCGTTCGACCGCAACGACGCCTCCCTGAACGTACGATACGACAACCAACAGAATATGTTGAAATATATGCGTACCGCCCCCTTCGGCATAGGACTGGGACGCGACGGTACCAACATATCCCCCACCAATAAGTACTGGATTTTGGCAACCACCGCCCCCGACTCCACGCTGGTCTACATCTGGACCCGCACCGGCAAGGTGGGACTCATCATCTTCCTCTTCTGCTACCTCATGGTGCTAGCCATAGGCTCCGGCATCATCTTCTTTGGCGTAAAAGATACCGAGGTGCGAGGCATATCCACCGCACTCATCTGCGGAGCCGTGGGTATGTTGGTGGCAGGATACGGCAACAACATCTTCTTTATGTACCCCAATTACATACTGGTATATGGCGGACTCACCCTTGTCTACATGGCTCCCCACTACGACCAAGAGTTGGAAGAAGCTAGAGCCGAAGCAGCCCTGCAAACCAAGGAGAAGGCACCGGAAGCCATTCCGTCGTTCGAAGTAGAATCCTTTAAAAAAGTCTTTGCCCATGATTAACGTAGAACTATCCATAGTGACCGTCAACTATAACGGTCTGAAAGACACCTGCGAACTCATAGAGTCGCTACACCGTCACCTGCAATCCCTCACCTACGAGATTGTGGTGGTAGACAATGCATCGCGCAACGCCGAAGCAGATGCACTACAACAACGCTACCCCACCCTCACGGTCGTAAAGAGCCAAGAGAATCTGGGGTTTGCCGGTGGCAACAATCTTGGAATCAAAGCAGCACACGGAGAGTACATCCTGTTGCTGAACAACGATACATACGTAAAGGAGGACACCCTGGGGTATCTCCTAGAGACCCTCCGCACGCATACCGACGCCGGTGCCGTATCGCCCCTGCTGCTCTATGCCAAGGACGAAAGCACCATACAGTACGCCGGCTTCACCCCCCTCACCGCCATAACCCTGCGCAACAGGAGCATAGGCAACGGCGAGAAAGAACACGGACAATACACCCGCCCCTGTCCCACCGCCTATGCACACGGAGCAGCCCTCTGCTTCCACCGCAGCCTTCTGGATAGTGCAGGCTACCTACCCGAGTGCTACTTCCTCTACTACGAGGAGCTGGACTGGAGTATGCAGATACAACGTACCGGACACACCATCTGGTTCGATCCCCGCTGCAAGGTGTACCACAAAGAAAGTCAGAGCACCGGAATAAAAAGTCCGCTGCAATCCTACTATATGACCCGCAACCGACTGCTCTTTACCCGCAGACAACGAACGGGCATCACCCGATACCTCTCCTACCTATACCAATACCTAGTGGTACTCACCCGAGATGTATTTCGAGATTTACTAACCGGCAAAACCCGCCAAGCCAGCGCCGCTCTACGGGGAGCCTATTCATTTACGTCACTAAAATAAGATAAGATATGGATATCGTTTATGGCATTTTCTGCGTCTTCGAGGGGTTAATCTTCCTCATGTCCGCAGCATCCGTATTGTACCTGTTTATATTTGCATTGGCAGGTTCCAAGAATCGTAAGGATAAATACCCCAGGAGTTTAAGGAAAAATCGCTTCTTAGTGCTCATCCCCGCCTACAACGAGGGAGAGGTTATCTTCGAAACCGCCGGTCGCTTCCTTATGCAGGAGTACCCGGCAGACTTGTTCGACTTGGTGGTCATCTCGGATCACATCTCGGACGAGGTAAACGAGGAACTTTCCTACCTCCCTATCACCGTGTTGAAGCCCACCTTCGAGGAGAGTTCCAAAGCGAAGTCTCTGAACTACGCTATGGATGAAGTGGGTAGCAAAAAGGAATACGACATCGTAGTGGTTTTGGACGCCGACAACAATGTAGACGCTCACTTTCTATCTGCCATAAACGACACCTACGAAGCCGGTTCCGAGGTTATCCAGGCGCACCGTCGCTCCAAGAATATTGATACGGAAACCGCTATCCTCGATGCCATATCCGAGGAGATTAACAATACCATCTTCCGCATGGGACACGCCAATCTGGGCTTCTCTTCTGCCCTCATCGGTTCGGGTATTGCATTCGACTATAAGTGGTTTAAGGAGAACGTAAAGAAGATTAAGACGGCGGGCGAGGATAAGGAATTTGAGTACGAACTGCTCAAGCAGAACATCTATATAGAGTACCTGGAGGATCTCTACGTCTACGACGAGAAGGTGCAGAAGGACGAAGTCTACACCAAGCAGCGTCGTCGCTGGCTGTCGGCACAGTACCGCTCCTTCATGGCGTGCTACAAGCAAATTATCCCGGCACTCCTCAGCGGCAACTTCGACTTGGCAGATAAGATACTGCAGTGGGCACTCATCCCGCGTACCATGTTGATAGGTATCATCGGACTCTTCTCCATACTGACGCCCATCATCTCTCTGGACTTGGCATGGAAGTGGTGGTCACTGGCACTACTCATCATACTCACCTTTGCCATAGCCGTGCCCAACTACTTGATAGACGACAGACTGAGTGCCATGATATTCCACATACCTACGCTGATATTCAAGCAAGTACTCAACATACTCACCGGCGGACGTACCGGCGGTAAGTTCCTGCACACCGACCACACAGTCTCTGCCTGGGATGCCAAGATTGCGCTGGGTAAGAAGGAGATGACCGAGGAGGAGTACCAAGCCGCCCTCGCCACCAAGGAGGTTAGCGTTAAGTCCTACACCTTCCACATTATAGCGTGGATTTTTGTGGGCTGTATCATTCTGCTCTACGGCACCTTCATCATCTATCGCAACAGTCTGTCCTACAAGGAGCCTATTCTAGAGAAGACCGTACACAGTGCCGTCATAGAAGGACCTACCGATATAGATAAGGAGATTCGACCGGTTGTTGTGAAGAAGGAGGAGGTTAAGGAGGAAACCAAGGTCAACGAGGTTCAGGAGATTAATATAGAAGACATAGAGGACGAAGAACCACTCAAGGTGAACAACCTCTACAACACCGTCCCCGGCATGGAATAGCCCTATGAAGACGCAGCTCATACAATGGCTCCAAGCGCATCCCGAATGGAAGATGCGACTGCACCGCTGCATGGTTCACCCCGTGCAGTCGCGCCCTCGCTGGTGGCTGCGCCGCTGCTTTCCGCTCTTTGCCAAGTGTGGCAGGGACTCCTTGATACACAGCAGTGTGCGTCGGGATATCCTTCCCTTCCATAAGTTTGTTTTGGGCGACCGTTCCGTAGTGGAGGACTTCTGCTGCATCAACAATGCCATGGGCGACCTCATCATAGGGAACGACACACGTATAGGTCTGCACAACACACTGATAGCCCCCATCACCATAGGCAACGAAGTGAACCTTGCGCAGGGAGTCGTGGTGAGTGCGCTCAACCACAACTATGCCGACACCACCCGCAGCATACATACTCAGGGAGTAAACACCGCACCCGTCATCATAAGCGACGATGTGTGGATAGGTGCCAACGCCACCATCACCCCCGGTGTCACCATTGGTAAGCACAGCGTAGTAGCTGCCGGAAGCGTAGTTACCCACGACGTACCACCTTTTACCATAGTAGCAGGCGTGCCTGCACGAATCATTAAAACCTTAGAAGCTTTATGAAACATTTGCTCTACATTCTAGCCCTCTGCACCGCCACGATATTCGTATCGTCCTGCAAGATTACCGACAAGGTAACCACCTTTGCTGTAGATTCCATCATAACGGCACCGGGTGAGATTCCCATACGCGATCTTTCAAGAATGCACATAGATTCCTCTGCCTTTCGTGTTACGGAGGTGTGGCAGTATCGCTGGTTCCGCAAGCAACCGTCTCTGAGCGAGAAGATGCAGCTGCTGGCGGAGAAAGCGGTCATAGATGCCAATGCAGTGGAGATTATCAACCCCACATTCGTCTATAGACGGGCTCCCTTCCGCACCCGCACACTCTACATGACGGGCAACTACGTTTACTTCCCGGAGGGTGGACGCGAGGCACCTGTTCTTCGTCAGGAGGTGAGCACTTCCGTGGTTACTTCCGATGAGATGCTCATGGCTATTTTCTTCCCGTTCAACAGCGATAAGATTCTGCCACAAAGCCTTATCAACATAAAGTTCTATGCGGAACAGATTATCGCCAACCCATCGCTACAATACGAAATAGTGGGTTATGCCGACATAAATACGGGTTCCTATGAGTACAACCTGCGACTGAGCGAACGCCGTGCCCAAACGGTGGTAAACAAGTTAAAGGATTACGGGGTGCCCGAGGGGCAGATTTCTCTGCAGGTGGGTGACATAAAGAATGCACCCTACAAACGGGGAGACTTGAACTATATCGTCATCATAAAACCGAAGGATAAGGAGATTCCTGCATCCATTTAACCGTCTATAGCCATGAAGTGGTACACTCCCTATCTATCGGTCTACGACAAACCGTTCGACGAGGTTCCGGAATCTGTCCGGCAGAAGATTCGGACGGGGATGGCGGCGTTACAGAGTAGCGACCCGGTGGTGACGGTATCTGTCATAGCCTACAACGAGGAGCGTCATCTCGCCGCTTGCTTGTGGGCTCTCTCTCGTATGCAGTGCCGCTATCCAGTGGAGATTATCGGGGTGGACAACGATTCGCACGACCAAACGGCACGCATTTTTCAGTCTGCCGGCATTCCCTACTTCACGGAGAAGCGTCATAGTTGTGGTTGGGCTCGCAGTTGCGGACTGGCGTATGCACGGGGAAAGTACCACATCAACATAGATTCCGACACTCTCTATCCGCCTAAGTATGTGGAGACAATGGTCGATGCTTTGGAGAAGGAGGGCGTGATTGCGGCTAGTAGCCTGTGGAGTTACATCCCGGATACTTCCCATCCGCAGTGGCAATTGTGGGTGTACGAGGCGGCTCGCGACCTTTATCTCTTCTTGCAGTCTTTTAAGCGACCGGAACTGAGTGTTCGTGGTTTGGTCTTTGCCTACCACACCGACCCGGCACGCAAGATAGGTATCCGCACGGATATAATACGGGGGGAGGATGGTTCGCTGGCGCTCCAGCTGAAGGAGTTGGGCAGAATCACTTTTGTACGCAACCGCAAAGCGCGTGCCGTCACGGGATATGGTACCGTTTCTGCGGACGGTTCATTGTGGAGGAGTTTCACACGCCGTGTGTTGCAAGGAATCAAGAACATGAAACGTTTCTTCACCACTCAGCGTGAGTACGAGGACGAAGAAAGCAATTTGGTAAAATAATGACATTCTCTATCATCACCATAAATTACAACAATCGCGAGGGGTTGGAGCGTACCATCGAGAGTGTTCTGTCGCAGACCTTCCGGGACTACGAGTACATTGTTGTCGATGGGGGTTCTACGGATGGCAGTGTGGAGGTAATAAAGCAGCACGCATCGCGCATAAAGCAGTGGGTTTCGGAGCCGGACGGTGGCATCTACAATGCTATGAACAAGGGACTTCGTATGGCGAAGGGTGACTATATAAATTTCATGAATTCAGGCGATTGTTTTTCCGATGATTCCATATTGCGACGGGTTTCCAAGTCTATTCGTCGTGACACGGGTTTTCTCTATGGTGATCATTTCGATTACATCCCCGGTAGTGTTCCCACCTTTCATCCGTGCAGACCCTTCTGGATGTTTGAAACGCCCTTTATGCACAAAGGGTTCTGTCATCAATCTTCGTTTGTTAAACGTGAATTGGCACTACAGCATCCTTTTGACGAGCGTCTCAAAATAGCTGCCGACTATAAAATGTTTTACGAGTTATATACGGAGGGGGTTCCATACGTCTACATTCCTTACCCCATTTGCATCTATGAGAACACGGGTACGAGTCAGCGTCATCACAAATTGGCTTTCCGTGAGGATGCCATCATCCGTGGTGTATATCCGGGTCTACCCTACCTATACCACTATATCCAAAAGTTCTATTACTACCCGCTAATAAGCAGAATCCTGGATTTTGTGAGGGGGAGGAAGTAGTTTGCTGCGACTCACTTATGCCTTCTCCCACACATCTATGGTGCGTTTTTCCGTAGAGAAGTTTACGCCCAGCTTTATCAGTTCCCTGCCGTCCATAGCATACGGGAGGGCATAATTCATCTCCTCGAGTTGACGGAGAGCAACCTGCGGCGTGGAGTTAATCTTCAACTCTATTACGTAGATATACTTTTTTGTCTCAATAATAATATCCGGTACTCCAAGTGCCTGGCGCACCTGACCGCGAGCACCATTATTCAACATAGCCACAATGATATAGAACACCTTGTGGTAGTACGCCTCACACTTTAATTCATCTTCCAATATATTCTTATCACCCGGCAGGAACGGAATGCCGGAGAGGAAAGACTGTATGAAGCTCATCGCTCGCTCATAATCCCCCTTTGACAGTGCAACCGATACATTCTTTGCTGTATTAGCGGCATCTTTGGCACTCAAGGACGAATAGATAGGAATGAGATTCTTCATCAAGCCTATACGAACTTCTGTATTGGGAACTCCTAGAACGTAGTTATCGTACTCCTTGTCGTACGATTTTATGGTTAAGTACCCCGCTTGATATAAGACAGGAATAGGGTCTGTCGCATTCTCCAACGGTACACTAAAGTCCTCTTGACTCATAGGAGGCAACGCCACCATATTCTCCATATTAAACGTCCAATCCTCCTTGTGCGCCTTCAGCATATTAATAGCAAGTGTTGGCGTACCCGTCTGGAACCAATAGCTGTTTAACTCGCAATCAAAGAAAGCATTTAATAGGCTATATGGGTTAAAGACATCTACCATACTTTTCGTAAAGTGATACCCATCGTATTGATTACGAAGTTTTTCCACCATCTCCTCGGGAGTACACTCCTCCTTCTCGGCAAACTTACGAATGCCATATTCGAAATTGTCCTTCAGTTCCGGTAACGTAATTCCGCAGATGGATGCATACTCATTATCATTCGTTATATTTCTTAGGTTGTTCAGTTCGCTGAACATACCCAACTGCGAGAAGGTGGATATACCGGTCAAGAAGGCAAAGCGTATATACCGAGAGTTGGTTTTAATCCTAGAATAGAAATTACGCATATAATTGCGAACTTCGTCCAGTTTTTCCGGCATCGTGAGAACCTCCAGCAAAGGAGCATCGTACTCATCTATCAGAATCACCACCTGTTGTCCGGTTTGTTCGTAGGCTCGCTCTATAAGTCCACTAAAGCGTGTTGAGGGTGTTGTGTCTAAAGGATCTGCGCCATAGATTTTCTCTAACCTATTCAACTGTTGCTCAATGGTACGACTCAGTTCGTACATATCGAACCCTTTTACGTCGCCAAAATTGAAGCGGAGTACAGGATGCTTTTTCCATTCCGTCTCCAACTGCTCTATAGCAAGCCCCGTAAAGAGTTCCTTTTGGGCACTGAAATAGCACGCCATGGTATCCACTAACAGCGACTTTCCAAAGCGCCGCGGACGACTTAGAAAGGTGAACTTTGCATCACCATGCGTCAGTCGGTAGATAAGTTCGGTCTTGTCTACATACAAAAAATTGCCTTCTCGCAACTCCGAAAAGACTTCCAGCCCCAACGGGTATCTTGGTTTTACGTCTGCCATCTGTATACCTTTTTTTTGTTTTCTCCTGCAAAGATACAACGGGGAGAGGATTTTTCCAAATCATTCATGCTTTTTATTGGAAAAAGACGTATGGTTTTTCCCCGAAGAAGTTCTTTCAGTGTTAGTTATATCGGTTACTCACCTCTCTCCCACGCATCAATGGTGCGTTTTTCCGTAGAGAAGTTTACGCCCAGCTTTATCAGCTCCCTGCCGTCCATAGCATACGGGAGAGCATAATTCATCTCCTCGAGTTGACGGA
>CAYOKO010000015.1:0-23916 GCA_964404555.1 uncultured Bacteroidaceae bacterium
ACCATTGATGCGTGGGAGAGGGGGTGATATACCCCCTTCATCACCTTACATTCATCAGAATTTTCCGTTTCAGCATGAGCGGGTAGTCGGGATGAGCAGAGAGGAATTGATCCACCACCTCACGTACCGTTTCGGGAGAGTGACCGTTGGTTAAGCACTCCACCCAACGCTTAGGGAGGAATATATCACCGGTTCGCTTTACCTCCATGAGAGCCTCCAAACCCGGCATGAGGTACTTGGCACTCTCCGTGCTGCGATAACGGTGGTTCAAAAGGTACAGCGACTTCTCCGCCCATGGCTCTATGGCACGATTCTCGGCTTGCAGAAGGGCTGCAAAGACGGAGTCACGCTCGGACTGACGCGGAGAAACCGACGGGACAATGAAGTTGAACTCCTTCAACAGATTGGCGTTGGTGATGCGCTGACGCTGTGCCGATACTATGCTGTCCGACTGCTGCGGCAAGCGTACTGCCAACTGGTAGGTGAGGCTAATGGCATCACGCTCACTCAACCGGAACCCCGGGATGAGGAGGTCACCTTTCCACAACTCGTACATCTCACGTATGCACTCCGGCGTGTCCATTATATCTATCAACGAACGGAGAGCCGTAACCTTTCTTGCCGGTAGCGTGTCGGTTTGCAGGATGTGTAGCAGCGTCTGCTCCAGCGACTCACTCGCGTGAGCGGCAAACTTCGTTTGCGCAATGCGTAGGTTCTCTACCATCATGTTGTATAACAGTGCATTCTTCTCCTCTTGCAGATGCCCGGTGAGGCTCGCAATGTATGCCTCCGGGGTAATGTCGCCTCGCCAGAGAGCCTCGTGCAGGTTGATGAGCAGGGCACCTCGGGGAAGGTCTTCCAACCGACTGAGCTGCTCCAGAGAGGATTGCAGCAGGGCGGGAGACATGGCGAAGTATCCGTAGGCCATGCCGTCGGCATTGGGTAGGATGTTGTCCGTGCGTGTGGGGAGATGCAGGGTGGTAACCGCCTCGTGACAGTCTGCCGTCATGGACTTGCCGTCTACCAGGAAGGTGACCTTCTGCGGACGTACCACTCCCTCTTGCGCTATGGTAAGCGTGCGCCCCTTGCGCGAGAGACGATACTCCGGCATACCGGCTACGTGCAGCCAGTTGTGACTCCAGGTGGTGAGATCCTCGGTGGTGAGACTATCCAGCGTCTCTATGAGTCCGTCCCACGTGGCATTGCCGTAGGCATGGTGGGACAGATAGCGGTGGATGCCCTTGCGGAAGGTTTCCTTACCTACCTTCTGCACCAGTTGGCGCATCATCATGGGACTCTTATTATAAATAATGTTGCCGTACACCAGTCCGGCATCCTCCAGGTTGTCCAGGTCCTGCTGTATGGGGTTGGCTCCACGTGTGCGATCCTCGGCGTAGGCCGATGGAGCATAGGCCAGCATGAAGCGCAGACGGTGGTCTACCTCCGGATAGAGAGGCTCGGTGATGGCTGCGGCGTAGTAGTTGGCAAACACCTCCTTGGTCCACACCTCGCCAAACCACTTCATAGTGACATAGTCGCCGAACCACATGTGTGAAGTTTCATGGGCTATGAGTGCCGAGCGGCTGAGTCGTTCGTCCAGTGTGGCGTGTGGCTGGAGGAAGAGTAGGCGGTCGTTGTAGAGAGTGGCACCGGTGTGTTCCATGCCGCCGAACTGGAATCCCGGGATGAGTGCCAGTTCGTACTTGGCAAAGGGGTAGGGGATGCCGGTGTATTTCTCCTGCCACTCCAGAGAGGCGAAGACTTCCCGGAGGATGTCATCGCACTGCGAGGTGAGGGCGGGGTCTGTCTCGGAATGGAAGAGGGTGATGGTGCGTCCGTCGCGTGTCATCTCCCGGCGTTGAAACGCTCCTGCGGCAAAGGCAAAGAGGTAGGTGCTGAGGGGCTCGGTGGGGGCAAACTGTATGACGGTTTTTCCGTCGTGAGTTTCGGCCTTTGTCATGGCTCCGTTGCTCAGCGCTTGCCATTCCCGGGGCAGGGTGAGGGTGAGATGGTAGGTGGCCTTGAGGTCGGGCTGGTCGAAGCAGGGGAAGAGGCGTCGTGCCTTGTCGGGTACCGAGAGGGTGTATATCATGTTGCCCCGATGGTTCAGCAGACGTGGACTTACGTGGAAGTCTATGTGTACGGTGTTGCGCCCGGCTTTCATCCGGCTGGCGGGGTAGACGATGTGTTCGTTTTCTCCTTGGTCGAAGTCGAGCACCACTTCCCGGGGCTGCTCCAGACGGAAGGATATGTCGGCGTGTCCGGTGACGAGGCTGTCGGGGGATGCGGATATTTCGAAGGAGAGGTGATACTCTACGTCGTGTATCTGTTGTGCTCGCTGCTGGGCGAGGGTATAGGGCACTCCTTTTTCAATCGTTGCTTGGGCGTGTGCGTAGGGGGTACACAACCAGAGTGGGGTGCATAGCAGGCAGGCTGCAATGTGGTGTATGGTAGTCTTTTTTGTCATAGTTTATTTTTGTGTGCAAATATAGGAAAAAATTGAATAGGACAAGGGTGGATTCGATGCCTTTCTCTCTCGTAGGGGTAAAATTTAGGCGATTTTCACGGGAATCATCCTTTGTCTAGCAAGCCAAACGCCGAGATTCTTCCTGAAAATCGCCTAAATACATTTCCTTCCGGATACTACTTATTCCATCTCTTGCGACCGCGGGAGATGACGATGCCTTTTTGTTGGTCGGTAGTACGTCTTCCGGAGAGGTCGTAGTATTGAGGGTGTTCATCCTCTTCGCCCGGGAGCGCATCTATGCCAACGTCCGTACATTTTACACGCAAACGTCCATCGGTGGCGAGGGTGGAGTAATCCCACTTGTACCCTACCGCCGGAGCCTCCGGTTCGAAGGTGGGCGTACCGCTGAGCGTTATGGCATTGAAACTCGGGAAGATGGTGAGCGAATCGCCGTCCTCGAAGGTTACGTTGGTGCAGTCCACACGAATCACCGGCGACTTGAGGGTGATGTTACCCTCTACCGTGATGCCGTCGCAACGCACGCTGGTGGACTTGCGACACTTAACACGTACAATACCACCCGCATTGACCGTGAGCGACTTGGTAAACGTAAACTTACCCACAGAGTAGGCATCCATGTTCTTGCCTACGGCTACCATGCCTCCCTCGTTGACGGTGGCTGCGTATGCCTGTCCCGTGCCCAGGAGAATGCCGCCGTTGTTTACCGTAACTGCCGTGGAGAAGGTGGGAGCGGAACTGTTGTTGAACGCCACGGCACCCTCCTTGATGGTGAGCTTACCCTCGTTGGCATTGGTGAGCGTCCAGGTTCCTGTTCCCACCTTATTAATAACAGCCGCAGAGGTGAACTTACCGGCAAACGTCTCGTCGGTGTTCAGTGCTCCAATGGTGTAGGTTCCCGTGGCTATGCTACAATCGGTAGCCGTACTGCGCAGAGCACCAAACTGACTGCTCAGACTCTGCTCCGTGCCACTGCCTCCCTTAAAGTGTGCCATGTAGACACCCGAGTTGAGTGCCAACGTACCCTTACTCATGTTGGTTGCCGCCGTGAGACGGAACTGACCGGTTACGGTGAGCACTCCCTCGTAGTTGGATAGATCCGTAGAGAAGTCGCCACGCACGTAGGGGAAGGAGAGGTTCACACTGCCCGTACCCGTCCAGGAACCCTGTATGTAGCAACGCTGTCCGGCGTTGAGGGTGAGCGTACCCTTATCGTCTATGCTGATGGGGTTCTTGATGGATGGAATGGCAGAGGTGGTATTGTTGCTGAAGAGTGTGATGGTGCCCTTGGTGACACGAATGGGAGAGGTGGTGGCACCAAAGGTGCTGTTCCAACTACCCATGGCGATGGTTCCCTCCTTGAGCCACAAACCACCCTTCCAGGTGTTGGTACCTCCGTAGGTGAAGTTGAGCTGTCCGGCACCCACCTTGGTGAGCTTACCGTTTCCCGTAACGATGCCCTTGAGCGATGCCGTACCTTGGTTTACACGTATGGTTGCACTGTCCGTGAGGGTGAGAGCACGGTCGGTAGAGGCGTTGGTGCTCTTTATGTTGAGCGTAGCGTTGCCCATCTGCCAGAGGTTGGCGGCACTGCCTCCGGCACCCAAGGAGCTTGGTGTGCCGCTGTCTGCCAGTTCGGAGACGACGACGGTTCCCTCCTCCAGGATGGTAGCTCCCGTATAGTCGCTCTTGGTGAGGTTCAACGTCACGGTGCCGGAGCCTCGCTTGGTGAAGCCACCCGTACCGCCAAAGCCACCGTCGCCGCTAAAGGTGTAGTTCTTGGTGGTGTTGTTCACCACAATGCCCGTGGTGGGCATCACCTCGGAGAGTGTTACGGTAGTGGTCTGCGCACTGTCGTCGAACAGCAGCGCATCGCCCCCCACAAACTCCGTGGCATCCTCCTGTAGGCGGAAGTTCTCCGTTTGGTAATCCCACGTACCATCCTGGGCACCCGTCCAGAGGACATCCTGTGCCGCATCTCGCTGAGCGTTGATGACCAGCCATACGGCTTTGTCTGCCACCTCCAGGGTGCAGGAGAGTCCGCTAAGTCCACGTATGGAGCACTGCTCAAGGGCATCTTCGTTGATTTCTCCCGTCCACTCCATCAGCTTGAAACGTCCCGGTTGGGGGTCGGCCTCGGCAGGCACAATGGTGAAGATGAGGGGAGCGGTAACGTTGACATCGCCCTCTATATAAATAAGGTCGGCAGCGGGCTGACGGGTATCTGTCTTAACATTCATCTCGCAGTAGGTACGCTTGTTCACGTTGAGACTGCTGCCCACCGTGAGTGTACCGGCAGCTGCAGATGTGCCCGGAGCTATGCGTCCGCCCTCGTAGTTCAGTGCCCCCTCCGGGAGGATGCTTTGCACCTTGCCCACACCGGCGAGTGTGCCTCTTGCACGCAGTTCCACGGGAGCGGTTACCTCCTTGTTGACTTGCAATGTGCCCTCGGAGATGTAGACGGTTCCGGTGGACGTGAAGGGGACATCCAGCACCAAGGTTCCCTGCTGACTCTTCCACAAGTCGCCCGTACCGGAGAGGCTACCGTTGCCCTCCAGCGTGATGCTCTGCCCCTTCACAGGCATGGCATAGAGAGAGGCGGGAGAGAGGGTTTTGTTCAGGGTGATTTGCGGAGCGGTGTTCAGGTCGAACAGTATCGACTTGTCGTCCGCATAGGCCACGGATGTGGCACGGTTGTAGTCGGTATATTGGTCGGTTGATACGCAAACCAAGTCTGTCACCATGCAAGGAGGCAGCTGCGGACGAGGCATATCGTATCCCAGGTAGAAGCCGGTGTTGGGACTCTGGTAATAGCCCTTTGTGGTACACTGCATACGATACGCCGGGTCCTCCTGCAACCAGTAGATATTGTCCACGGAGGTGGTGAGGTCGGTGGTGAAACCCGTAACGCCCGTACACACTCCGTTCTCCCACTTCTGCAAGATGAGTTCCTCGCGCCAGTCGCCTATGATGTCGCCCCAGAAGAGCGCACGTTTGGCATTCATGGACTTGTACTTATAACCACTGTTCTTGGCTATCTCGAAGAGACGCGTGTTGCTACCCCCGTTGTACTTACGTATATCGGCATTGTAGCCATTGCCGTCCGGAGAGTCCACACGCTCACGATCCAGTTCGCCGTCCCACCAGATGCCCTCGGTAGGGAAGTAGGTGGCAGCTCCGGTGATGACATTTCCTTGAGCATCGTTCAGGTAGGTATCCATGGTGGAGAACATCTCATAGCCCAGATGGTTGGGGTCCAGGTCCATGCACTCGCCACGCCCCACATCGCCCACGGCAGAGAGGTACCACTTCTTAATGGATTCGCCCGTGGCAGCATCGTAGAGAATCTGTCCCAGCATATCGCCCGCATTCTGCTGTATGGCAAAGGTCTCAAGACCGGGACGCTCGGGGTCTATATCGCTTGTGCGGAAGCGGTCGCCGTGTGCAATGCCGGTGTTAAAGAGCGTGGAGCCATCGTGATCCATGGTGTATCCGCCCTCTATCATCTCGTCGCGTCCATCGCCATCGGGGTCGCCCACACGTATCTGGTGGAAGGTGGCACCGCCGGTGTTCTTGTTGAAGAGCTGATGCCAGTTGGTGGCTGTGCCGCCGGCAAAGTCGTATCCCCAGGCACCGTTAAAGTAATGATGTCCCCCATCGGTGGTGCGGGTGTGATACTCCATGACGATGGCAGGGTGAATGCCGTCGGGGTAGAAGATGCCCACGTGTCCCACGTGCTTGTTGTATTCGTCGCCCATGAGGGTGGCTTTGTTGGTGCGGTTATAGTAGTCGGTATAGGTCTGCTCCACGGTGGATAGTTCCTTGCCGGTGAGTCCGTCTACCACGGTCATGTAGCGGGGAGCGTTGCGCACGGTTTGGGCGTTGTAGTCCACAATGCCATCGCCGTCGGTATCCTCCTTGCCCAGGAGGTAATCGCCCCAGGTATTGGCCTCCTTGTTCCAGAAGCGGGTGCCGTCGGAGGTCTGGATGATGAGTTCGCCACGTCCGTCGCAGTTGATGTCATAGGCTGCCACCTGGTCGTCCTGTCCCATGCAGATGAACTCGTTGGGTCCCATGTCTACCGTCCACAGGTGTTCGCCGGTGCGAAGGTATCCCTCTATCTTGTCGGTGTTGGAGTCGCTTATGGCGAGTCGGTCTACTACGTAATCCATCTCGCCGTCGCCATCGAGATCCACGGGCCATACGTACTTGGTGGTATAGTCGGCTGCGGTGAGGGGCGACTTGCTGAAGTCTATATCCACAAAGATGTTGCGCAGGTCGTAGCTCTTCAATGTGAAGGGCGAGGAGAGTGCGCCCTCCCTGCCCTGTGCATCGATAAGGCTTACAGCCACTTCGCTGCCTATGGGGAGGGTGGAGAGGGTGGTTTGATAGTTGGTCCGTGTTACGGGCGTTGCATTGATTTTACTGAAGCTGCCCCCGCTACGCCTCACGTAGACGTTGTAGGTAGCCGCCTCCGGTTCCTGTGCCAGTTTGCGCCAGGTGACGGTCACGGTAGAGCCGTTGATGGCTGCTACTACGCCTCGTCCCGGCGTTTGTTGCAGGCGTTGTGCTTCCATGCTTGTGGGCAGTGTAGTGAGTGCTGCCAACAGAGCAATGATCCAAGGTTGGTTTTTCATAAATGTTTGTTCGTTAGTTTTTTTCATTGTAAGTTTTCGGGAAGCAAAAGTAATAAAATGTGTTGATATGACAAAACACATTTTAAGAAAATAGTTCCATCGGGGGAGTATAGGTATATAAAAAATCCCGTTTCTCTCCGTAGTATCGGATTTTTTGTCTAAATTTGCACCATAATTTAAAAACAGACAAAAGAATTATGTATACAGTAGAAGAGTTAAACGATAAATTGATAGACCTCGCCTTTGCCGAGGATATAGGCGATGGCGACCACACCACCCTTTGTTGCATCCCCGAGGATGCCATGGGTAAGTCCAAACTCCTCATCAAAGAGGAGGGCATCCTTGCCGGCGTAGAGGTAGCCAAGGAGGTGTTCCACCGCTTCGACCCCACCATGCAGGTAGAGGTGTTCATGGAGGACGGCACCCCCGTAAAACCCGGCGATGTAGCTATGATTGTAACCGGCAAGATACAGAGCCTGTTGCAAACCGAGCGACTGATGCTCAACATCATGCAACGCATGAGCGGTATCGCCACCATGACCCATAAATATGTAAAGGCACTCGAGGGCACCAAGACCCGTGTACTCGATACCCGCAAAACCACTCCCGGTATGCGCATGATGGAGAAGGCTGCCGTGAAGATAGGTGGCGGATGCAACCACCGCATAGGCTTGTTCGATATGATTCTCCTAAAGGACAACCATGTGGACTTTGCCGGTGGTATACACAATGCCGTGACGCGTGCCAAGGAATACTGCAAGGCCAAGGGTAAAGACCTGAAGATAGAACTCGAGGTGCGCAACTTCGACGAACTGCAACAGGCACTCGATGAGGGGGTAGACCGCATTATGTTCGACAACTTCACTCCCGAGGACACTCGTAAGGCTGTGGAGATTGTGGGCGGACGTTGCGAGACCGAGAGCAGCGGCGGTATCACCTTTGACACCATGTTGCCCTATGCACAAGCCGGTGTAGACTTTATCTCCTTCGGTGCCTTGACACATTCCGTTAAGGGACTGGACATGAGCTTTAAAGCTTGCGACTAAGAAAGGGGGAGGAGAGAATGAAGAAGATTTTTGTATTCGCCTTTGTCCTGGCTGCTGCGCTAAAGGGGGAGGCTTGTACCAACCTCTTGGTGGGCAAGAAGGCATCTGCCGACGGCTCCGTGATGATATCCTACAACGCCGATTCCTATGGTATGTACGGATTCCTCTGTCACTATCCCGCCGGGAAGCATAAAGCCGGAGAGCTGCGTGACATCTACGACTGGGACAGCGGTAAGTTCCTGGGAAGCATCCCCGAGGCAGCCGAGACCTATAATGTAATAGGTAATATGAACGAGTATCAGGTGAGCATCACCGAAACGACCTTTGAGGGGCGCGAGGAACTCATTGATACTACCGGTGTCTCTATAATGGACTACGGAAGCCTTATCTACGTGGCACTGCAACGCTCCAAGAGCGCACGTGAGGCGATAAAGGTGATGACGCAACTCGTAGACAAATACGGGTATGCCAGCAGTGGCGAGAGCTTCTCTATAGCCGATAAAAATGAAATATGGGTGATGGAGATGATAGGCAAGGGTGCCGAGAAGGGTGCCGTATGGGTGGCTGTACGCATTCCGGACGATGCCATCTGTGCGCACGCCAACCAGAGTCGTATTCACAAGTTCTTGCAGTATGACAAGAAGGATGTGCTCTACTCCAAGGATGTTATCTCCTTTGCTCGCAAGCGTGGATTCTTCAGCGGAAAGGATAAGGACTTTAGCTTCAGTGCTGCCTATTCCCCTGCCAACTTCGAGGCGTTGCGCTTCTGCGAAGCTCGTGTGTGGAGCTTCTTCCATAAGTATTCCGACGACGGTATGATGGCCTATCTGGACTACGCCAAGGGCGATGCTACCAAAGACCCCATGCCTCTTTATATCGTTCCCAAGTGTCTGCTCTCCGTAAAGGATGTGCAGGAGGGAATGCGCGACCATTATGAGGGCACTCCTCTGCAACTCACCGACGATATGGGATGCGGTGCCTACGAGATGCCTTATCGTCCCGGTCCGCTGGTGTTCCAGGTGGACAGCGTTAAGTACTTCAACGAACGACCGATAAGTACCCAGCAGACAGCCTTCACCTTGGTATCGCAGCTGCGCAACTGGCTGCCCGATGCCGTAGGCGGTGTGGAATGGTTCGGTACCGACGATGCTACCTTTGTAGCCTACGTTCCCGTGTACGGTTGCACCAACCGGGTGCCGGAGTGCTTTAGCGGTAAGACAGCCAACGACTCCACCTTCTCCTGGAAGTCCTCCTTCTGGGTGTGCAACTGGATAGCCAACATGACTTATCCTCGCTACTCCATGCTCTATCCCGAGGTGGAGAAGGAGCGTCACGCCATAGAGCAGGAGTTCTTCGACCTGCAGGAGAAGACCGAGCAGGAGGCTCAGGCTCTCTACAAGGAATCGCCCGAGAAGGCTGTGGAATACCTCACGAACTACACCGACCGCAGTGCTCAGATGATGTTCTCCCGTTGGAAGCAACTGGGTGAGAGACTCATCGTTCAATTCAACGATATGGGCGAGCGTGTAAACGGTAAGTTTCGTCGCGTGGGATTCCCCCAACGCTTCCGTAAAGAGTACGTAAAGTCGACAGGTGACAAGTACAAGATGCCATAATGGCAAAAAAATGGCTAAATGATACAAGAAATAAAAAGAAAGTTGTATATTTGCAGTTGACGAACAAATATAAGATAAAAGTATATGGATTTAGAACTAATAAAATCATGTGAGACCGTAGCCCAAAAGTGGCTGGACTCACCCGTTTATGACGCTGAGACCAAGGCGCAGGTTAAGGGTTTGCTGGAGCAGGAAGATAAGACGGCTCTCATCGATGCCTTCTATCGTTCACTGGAGTTCGGTACCGGCGGTTTGCGCGGTATCATGGGCGTAGGTACCAACCGTATGAACATCTATACCGTAGGTGCTGCTACACAGGGTTTGGCAAACTATCTGAACAAGAACTTCAAGGATCTGGAGCAGATTTCTGTAGTCGTAGGTCATGACTGCCGTAACAACAGCCGTCTGTTTGCCGAGACATCCGCCAACATCTTCTCGGCCAACGGCATCAAGGTGTACTTGTTCGAGAGTATGCGTCCTACCCCCGAGATGTCCTTCGCCATCCGTCACCTGGGCTGCCAGAGCGGTATCATCTTGACGGCCTCTCACAACCCTAAGGAGTACAACGGATACAAGGCTTACTGGGACGACGGTGCACAGGTATTGGCACCACACGACACCGGTATTATAGAAGAGGTGAACAAGGTAGCCGTAGAGGACATTAAGTTCCAGGGCAATCCGGCACTCATCCAGATTGTAGGCGAGGACATCGATAGCGTATATCTGGAGAAGGTACACAGCATCTCCATCGATCCGGAGGTGATTAAGCGCCAGAAGGACTTGAGCATCGTCTATACTCCTATCCACGGAACCGGTATGAAGCTCATCCCACGCTCCTTGAAGCTCTGGGGCTTCGAGAACGTAAACACCGTTCCCGAGCAGATGGTAGAGAGCGGCGATTTCCCCACCGTTATCTCCCCGAACCCCGAGAATGCCGAGGCTTTGACACTCGCTATCAACTTGGCTAAGAAGATTGATGCAGACATCGTTATGGCTTCCGACCCCGATGCCGACCGTGTGGGTATGGCTTGCAAGGACAACAAGGGCGAATGGGTACTCATCAACGGTAACCAGACCTGTATGATCTTCTTGTACTACATCATAAAGAACCGTATCGCAACCGGTAAGATGCAGGGCAACGAGTTCATCGTTAAGACCATCGTTACTACCGAACTCATCAAGGCTATTGCCGACAAGAACAAGGTGGAGATGTTCGACGTTTACACCGGCTTTAAGTGGATAGCCCGTCAGATTCGTCTGCTCGAGGGCAAGAAGCAGTACATCGGTGGCGGTGAGGAGTCCTACGGCTTCCTGGCTCAGGACTTCGTACGCGATAAGGATGCTGTATCCGCTTGCTCACTCTTGGCAGAAATCTGCGCATGGGCTAAGGACCAGGGCAAGACTCTCTTCGACATCCTCATGGAGATCTATCTGGAGTACGGTTTCTCACTCAACGCAGCTATCAACGTAGTGAAGCCGGGTAAGAGCGGTGCCGACGAGATTAAGAAGATGATGGACGACTTCCGTGCTACTCCTCCTACCGTACTGGCAGGCAGCAAGGTGAAGCTCGTGAAGGACTACAAGACCTTGAAGGCTACCGATGCACAGGGCAACGTAACCGCCATTGACCAACCGGAACCCAGCAACGTGCTGCAGTGGTTCACCGAGGATGGCTTGAAGGTGAGTGTACGTCCGTCCGGAACAGAGCCTAAGATTAAGTTCTACGTAGAGGCTCCGGGCGAGATGGGATGTGCCAACTGCTATCCGGCAGCCGTTAAGGCAGCTCAGGCTAAGGTAGATGCTATCAAGAAGGATTTGGGTATTTAATAGATACATTGGACAAATATTGGTTTATATTTTGTAAAGAGGCACTTCTCCTGGAGAAGAGGGACGGAGCATACACCGTCCCTCTCCAAGAGGAAGCCCCTGTTTCACTCTCTCCGTGGAATGCGGTGCGAACGGTTTCAACGCTGCAAGGACATACGTGTTGCACGGTACGGGTGGACAATCCCGTGCCTACATCCGAGAGGTATGAGATGGTATCCCTACGGGCTACTTTCTCACTCCTCCCGGATTCTTTGTATCAGCGTGCGGGTAAGTGTTTCGAGATTCTCTACTGGGACTTCAACACTCGCTTCTGTGGCGTGTGTGGCGGTACCATGAAGATGCACACGGAGATAAGTAAGCGTTGCACGGAGTGTGGCAAGGAGGTGTGGCCGCAGTTGGCTACGGCTATCATTGTGCGTGTTACGCGGGGCAACTCCATTCTCCTGGTGCGTGCTCACAACTTCCGCCGTCCCTTCTACGGGTTGGTGGCAGGCTTTGTGGAGACGGGAGAGACACTGGAGGAGTGTGTGGTGCGCGAGCTGATAGAGGAAACCGGCATTACGGTGCGTAACATACGCTATTTTGCCAGTCAGGCTTGGCCCTATCCCAGCGGACTCATGGTGGGATTCACCGCCGACTATGCCGGTGGAGAGATACACATACAAAAGGAAGAACTGGCACAAGCCGGTTGGTTTACCCGGGAGAATATGCCGGAGATACCCGATTCGGCAAGCATAGCCCGTCGGCTCATCGACGATTGGCTCAACACAGATTAGAATGAATTATTAAAAGGAAAGCTATATGTACGGAAAATTACTTATTACGGTTCTTGCTTCCTCCTTGATGATGGGTGTGCCTGCCACATCGATGGCTCGCAGTGGGGAGAAGAGCAATTATCGCAAGGTAGAGAAAAAGAAAAAGAAGGAGGAGGCACGCTTGAAGGCATTGGCTGCCAAGAGTGTAACAAAGACACCGGAGTGGAACGGTCTCTTTACGGTGAGTCGTGAGGAGAAGGATAACAACGTGAAGTGGTACTTCACCATCCCCGATTCGCTCGTGGGACGTCTCTTCCAGGTGGTGACACGCTACACCTCAACTCCGGGCATGAGTCAGGAGTACGGTGGCGAGATGGTGAACAACCAGACCATCTACTTTGAGCGTATAAGTAAGAGCAAACTCAACATACGAACCAAGCTCATGATTTCCTATTCCGACTCCACACAGAACATAGGCAAGGCTGTGCTCACGAGTACGGAGGATCCCATTGTGGCAAGTCTTAAAATAGAAAACCCGGGTTCCGCAGCAGGCATCAAGGTGGAGGTCACCTCTCTCTTTGCGGGCGATAATGCTGCCTTCAGCATACACACGCAGAACAAGAAGGGGCTGGGCTTATCCCGACTGCAACCGGAACTCTCCTACATAAAAGGTATTAAAACCTTCCCCACCAATACCGAGATTCAAACCGTTAAGACCTACGCTCCGAGCACCTATAACACACAGGCAGCTCGTGAGGCCGATGCAGTGACTTACGGACTGAATACCTCCTTTGTGCTCCTGCCCGAGAAACCCATGCAGGCACGTATCCGTGACCCTAGAGTGGGGTACTTCACGGAGGATTATTACCTCTTCTCCGATGACCAACAGAAGGTGAAGAATAACACCATGATAACCCGTTGGCGACTGGAACCCAAACCGGAGGATGTGGAGCGCTGGAAGGCGGGCGAACTGGTGGAACCGCAGAAACCTATCGTCTACTACATAGACCCCGCTACTCCCAAGCAGTGGGTGCCCTATCTCATTGCAGGTATCAACGACTGGCAGGTGGCGTTCGAACAGGCCGGTTTCAAGAATGCTATCATAGGTAAGGAGTGGCCCAACGACAGCACCATGAGCATGGAGGATGCTCGTTTCTCGGTGCTTCGCTACCTGGCTTCTTCCATAGAGAACGCCTACGGTCCTCATGTGAGCGACCCTCGTAGCGGCGAGATTATAGAGAGCCACATCTGCTGGTATCACAACGTCATGAAGCTGTTGCACGACTGGTATGCCATACAAGCGGGTCTCATTGACAAGCGGGCACAGAAGGTGAAGTTGGACGACGAACTCATGGGACAGCTCATCCGCTTTGTCTCCTCGCACGAGGTGGGTCACACGCTGGGATTGCGCCACAATATGGGTTCCAGCAGTCGCACTCCGGTAGACAGCTTGCGTAACAAAGCATGGGTAGAGGCACACGGACACACGGCATCCATCATGGATTATGCGCGTTTCAACTACGTGGCTCAGCCCGAGGATAGCATCTCTACGGTGGGTCTCTTCCCTCGCATCAACGATTACGATAAGTGGGCGATAGAGTGGGGGTATGGTCCTTCCAGGGCGGCTACTACGCAGGAGGAGGATAGACTGGAGCGCATCAAGATGGTGACCGAGAGATTGGCTGCCAACCCTCGTCTGTGGTACGGTAGCGGCGAGACGAGCAATACAATGGTAGACCCTCGTTGCCAGCGTGAGGACTTGGGCGATGACAACATGAGGGCGAGTGAATATGGCATTCGCAATCTGAAGCGCATCGTGGAGGTTCTCCCGGAGTGGACGGTGGAGGAGGGTGACTTCCGCAGCAATCTGGAGGATATGTACGATGCTGTGGTGGGTCAGTACCTGCGCTATATGGGGCATGTGGCATCCAACATAGGTCGTGCGGAGTACAACATCTCTGTGGATGAGTCTCCCTGCCGGGTGTTTGTGCCGGTGCCGCTGAAGAAGCAGAAGGAGGCGTTGGCTTTCCTGAATACCTATCTCTTTACGGAGCCTACATGGTTGCTGAACCCTGCTTACATAGACGAGATAGAGGTGAAGCGGTCGTCGGTTAACAGGATGTTTGTGCTACGGACGGCAAACCTGGTGAACGCTTCCAACCTGGAGCGTATGGACGATATCAACATAAACTACGGTGGCGAATATAGTGTGGCACAGTATCTGGACGACCTTTACAAACTCTTGTTCAAGGAGCTGACAGCCGGTCAGAAGGTCTCTTCCTACCGTCGTGCTATCCAGAAGCAGTACGTCGCTGTGTTGATTGAGGACCTGCAGAAGACTACTTTGCTGGACTGGAAGGGCGTGGTACGTCAGCACTTGGTAACTCTTTACGACAAGACGAAGGCAGCCAAGGGAGCCGATGTGGAGACACGTGCACACTGGCAGTCCATCAACGCAAGCATCTACGATGCGTTATACAAGAAATAGTACAACAAACAATTAATATGTCAAAACAAATGAACAGAACGATCATTACAGTAGTGGGAAAGGACACCGTGGGTATCATAGCTAAGGTGTGTACCTATCTGGCAGAGAATAAGGTGAATGTGTTGGATATCTCGCAGACAATCGTGCAGGATTTCTTCAACATGATGATGATTGTGGACCTGAGCAAGAGCACTACTCCCTTCCACGAGGTGGCAGAGACGCTACAGCGCCTGGGCGATGAGATAGGCGTGCAGGTGAAGTGTCAGCAGGAGGAAATCTTCAATAAGATGCACCGAATCTAACGCTCTCTTGAGATATAAAAAAGCGGAAGGAAATAAAACCCCTTCCGCTTTTTTTATATTACTTGAGTCTACTATTTTACTTCAATCCACGATTCTTGAGCAACGCATCTACCGATGGAGCCTTGCCACGGAAACGAGTGAACAGCACCATAGGATCCTCGCTGTCTCCCGGTTCCAGAATGTTCTCGCGGTAACTCTTAGCCGTCGCCTTGTCCAGGATACCATGCTCACGGAAAGTCTCGTAGCCATCCGCCTCCAGTACCTCCGCCCACAAGTACGTGTAGTAACCGGACGCATAGTGACTACTGCCAAAGATATGCTTGAAGTACGGACTGCGATAACGGAACTGCACCTCACGAGGCAAGCCCCACTTCTCGGCTATGGAACGCTCGAACGCCATCACATCCACATCGCTATCACCTATCTCCGCCGTGTGCCACTCCAGATCCAAGAGCGCAGCACCCACCAGTTCCGTCGTCATGAAACCCTGGTTGAAGGTACCCGCAGAGAGCAACTTGTCGATGAGCGAATCGGGCATCACCTCACCCGTCTTGTAGTGACGAGCATAATGCTTCAAGATTTCCGGCTCCATGGCCCAGTGCTCGTTAATCTGCGAAGGCATCTCCACGATGTCACGATCCACCGACGTACCATTCTGTCCACGATACTCCGCCGTGGTGAGCATACCCTGCAACGCATGGCCAAACTCATGGAACACCGTACACGTCTGGTCCATCGTGAGCAAGGACGGCGTATCCTTCGTAGGCTTCGTGAGGTTGCCCACATTATAAATAATAGGACGCTCGCCCGCACCCTCATAGTTGTACTCCTCCTTGAAGGCACTCATCCAAGCCCCCTGCGCCTTGCTTGCACGCGGGTAGTAATCGGTCATAAAGACACTCAAGTGCTTACCGTCGGCATCCGTTACATCGTACACCGTCACCTCCGGATTGTACTTAGGCGCATCCTTCATCTCCGTAAAGTGGATGTCATAAAGCTGCTCGGCAAGGTAGAAGATACCATCCTTCACCACATTGTCCAGCACCAGATAAGGGCGAATCTCCTCCTCGTTCAAGTGGTACTTCTCCGCCTTCACCTTCTCGGCATAGTAGTAGTAATCCCACGGCTCAATGGTGATGTTATCTCCCTGCTTGTTGGCATACGCCTGCATATCGGCAACCTCCTCCTTCACCTTAGTCACCGCCGGAGTCCAGAGTTGCGACAACAGGTTGCGCACATTCTCCGCATTCTTAGCCATGACATTGTCCAGGTTGTAGGCAGCAAAGTTCTCGAATCCCAGCAAGCGAGCCTTCTTCTGTCGCAGACGGAGTATCTCATTGATGGTCTTACCGTTGTCCGTATCGCCCCCCTTGCTGCAAAGCGCCATATACGCCTTGTACATACGCTCGCGCAGGTCACGATTACGAGCATTGGTGAGGACACCCAGTCTGGAAGGCTCATGCAGCGTAAACACCCATTTACCCTCCTTGCCGTGCGCCCTAGCCGTCTCCGCAGCCTCGTGTACTATGTTGGCAGGAATGCCATCCAGCTCCGCCTCATTCTCCACCACAATCTCCGTAGCATTGGTCTCACGCAGGAGATTGGAGTTGAAGTTCAGCTCCGCCGTAGCCAGCGCCTTGTTCACCTCCTTGAGCGAATCCTGGTAGGCAGCAGAGAGCAACGCACCACCACGCACAAAAGACTTATACGTCTTGTCCAGCAAGCGCTTCTGCGCCGTGGTTAGTCCGTAGTTCTCCCGGTTGTCGTACACCTGCTTCACCTTTTGGAACAGCAATTGGTTCATGCTTATCTCATCGTAGTGAGCCGTAATGACGGGCTGCACCTTGCGCAGAATCTCCTCCAGTGTATCGTTGTTGTCCGTACCCTCCAGTCCATCGAGAATCGCCATAATACTCGAAAGACGCTGTCCGCTATTGTCCAGAGCCAGGATGGTATTCTCAAAGTCGGGCATGGCACGGTTCACCACCAGCGCACGAATCTCCGCATTATGCTCGGCGATGGCCGAATCAATCGCCGGCAGATAATGTTCGTAGCGAATCTTGTCGAAAGGCGGAATCTCATAGACCGTCTCATACTTCTGCAGAAGCGGGTTCTGCTCCGTAACCACTTGGGTTGTAGTCTTGTTAGATGTCATACATGCAGTCATTAGTGTGGTGCCGCATAGCATCACGGTTGCTAAATTTACAATCTTCATTATCGTTCAAATCTTTTTACGACTGCAAAAGTATGGCTTTTTGGATGTATATCCAAATCTTTTTGCTTTTTTTCAGACTTTCACCAACGATGATTTCGACCTACGTATCGCCCATGATACCGCCCATGATACCCCGTGCGTGTTAAGCCCCGCCGAGCAGTTTGTCGCACTTCTCTATATCGTCCGTACGGATAATGACGTGCGCCTTGCCCGCATCGGAAAACGCATACATATATTCAATGGAGATATTCTCCTCCGCCAGCTTTCTCATGTGCTGCGACAGCTCCCCCGGCACATCCTTGCACTCCAGGTACACCACATCCGTAGTACTCACCGCATAGGAACTACTCAGCAGCACCTCCTTGGCACGGTACTGGTTGTCCGTGATGAGACGCAATATGCCATAATCCGAGTTCTCGTTCACCGTAAACGCCTGCAAGTTGATACCCGCATCGCCCAACAATTTTAAAATGTCGTTGAATCTCCCCACCTTATTCTGTAGGAAGATAGAAAGTTGCTTAATAATCATAACGCACTTTATTATAGATGAATACCCAGTTACCTTTATTTATCCAACTTGCGCAAGTCCGCCACATGCTTAGCCTTGCCCATAGAACGCTCTATGCTGTTAGGCTCCGCAATCTGCACATCCGGCTTTATGCCTATGACACTCACCAAGCGATCCACCAGCTTCTTCTTCAGCTCATTCATACGGCTGATGCTATCCCCATAGAACTCCGGACGCAGCTCCACATCTATATGGAATGTATCCACATTGTTCTTACGATCCACCGTTATGAAGTACTGCCCCGTAAACTCCGGAATCTCCAGGATAACACTCTCCACCTGCGACGGGAACACATTGACACCACGAATGATGAGCATATCATCGCTACGTCCCAAGATACGTCCCATACGCACCGCCGTTCGACCACAAGCACACTTCTCGTAGATAAGATGCGTCAAGTCGCGCGTACGATAACGAATCACCGGCATACCCTCCTTCAGCAAGGTCGTGAACACCAGTTCACCCTCCTCACCCGGAGCCACCGGACGCAACGTCACCGGGTCAATAATCTCCGGGAAGAACATATCCTCCCACAAGTGCGTACCATCCTGGCACTCACACTCGCCACCCACACCCGGGCCACTCACCTCCGTCAGTCCGTAAAGGTCGTACGCCTTGATGTGCAACTTCTTCTCCAGCTCCCGGCGCATATTCTCCGTCCACGGCTCCGCACCAAAGCCACCGAAGCGCAACTTTATATCCCTATCAATATCTATGTTCGGGTCGCTCTCAATCGTCTCCGCCAGATACAACGCATACGACGGCGTACAGCACAAACCATTCGTCCCCAGATCCTTCATCAGCATAATCTGCTTCGCCGTATTGCCACTACTCGTAGGCAGCACCGCAGCACCCAACTTCTGTGCCCCATCGTGCGCACCCAGTCCGCCCGTAAACAAGCCATAGCCATAGGACACCTGAATCACATCCTCGGGCGTAGCCCCATACGCCGTGAGGCAACGCGCTATACCCTCGCTCCAGCACTCCAAGTCGTTACGCGTGTACCCCGCCACAATAGGCTTACCCGTAGTACCCGATGAAGCATGGAAACGCACAATATCCTTGATAGGCACCGCAAAGGTACCAAACGGATAATAATCCCGCAAATCCTTCTTCTGCATGAAAGGCAACTTGCTGATGTCATCAATACTCTTGATATCCTCCGGTTTCACCCCCGCCTCGTCCATACGCTTGCGGTAGAACTCCACATGGTCGTAAGTGTACTTAACGATAGCCACCAAGCGTTCGCTCTGTAGCTTGCGCATCTCCTCGCGCTCCATGCATTCATATTTTTCATTCCATATCATGGTCGTGAAATTTATAAGATTAGACATAAATGAGCCACAAATATATGGAAATTGTAAGAAAAATCCAAGCATTTGTGTGAATTTTTAAGCAAATCGTCCATATTTTATACCTATCTCCTAGGCAATGCAGATTTTTTTTGCTAACTTTGCCTTCGATAGCATCCCATGAGCCGTATGCTATACATATATTATATAAGGAATAGTACAATGAAAATAGCATTATTGCAAACAGATATTGTGTGGAGCAATCCACAAGAGAATGTACGCCGGGCAGGAAAGATGATAGAGGAGATAGGGCAAGCCGACCTCTACGTACTGCCCGAGATGTTCTCCACCGGTTTTGCTACCGAACCCAAGGGCATAGCAGAACCCCTGAACAGTGACACCCTCCAATGGATGGTAACACTCGCCGCACAGCGTCAAGCCGCCGTAGCCGGAAGCATAGCCGTGGAAGATGCAAGCGAGGAGGGCAACCCCCGCTACTACAACCGCTTCTACTTTGTACACCCCGACGGAAGAGTGGAGCACTACGACAAGCACCACCTCTTCACCTACGGCGGAGAACACCTACGCTTCACCCCCGGACAAGAACGCATAGTAGTGGAACACCAAGGCGTACGCATCCTCCTGCAAGTATGCTACGACCTCCGCTTCCCCATCTTTGCCCGCAACACCGCAAGCGAACCCTACGACCTAGCCCTCTACGTAGCCAGTTGGCCCACCTCCCGCCTCGAAGCCTGGAACACCCTCCTTCGTGCCCGCGCCATAGAGAACCAATGCTACGTAGCCGCAGTCAACCGAGTAGGAGAGGATCCCGCCTGCAAATACAGCGGAGGCACCGCCCTCATAGACCCCTACGGAAACGTAGCCGAACGCTGCACCGACGGACAAGAACAATACATCACCGCACAGCTCGACCTAGACGCACTCCGAGCCTTCCGTGAGAAATTCCCCGTCCTGAAAGACGCCGACAATCAATAGAAATAACTACAATAAAAAAAGACGAAAAAACATGATAAAGAAACTCTTATTGGGCGATGAAGCCATAGCACTCGGAGCACTCCATGCCGGACTGAAAGGCGTCTACGCCTATCCCGGAACTCCCAGTACGGAGATTACCGAATATATCCAGCAGTCCCCCCTGGCAGCCGAACGAAACATACACCGCACCTGGTGTACCAACGAGAAGACCGCCATGGAAGCAGCCCTGGGCGTATCCTACGCCGGATGCCGTGCCCTGGTGTGCATGAAGCACGTAGGACTCAACGTAGCCGCCGATGCCTTTGTCAACTCCGCCATCACCGGAGTAAACGGCGGTATCATAGTCCTGGTAGCCGATGACCCCTCCATGCACTCCAGCCAGAACGAGCAAGACAGCCGCTTCTACGGCAAGTTTGCCATGATGCCCATCCTGGAACCCTCCACCCAGCAGGAAGCCTACAACATGATGGCCTACGGTTACGAACTCTCCGAACGTGAGAAAGTACCCGTACTGATGCGCGTGGTAACCCGCCTGGCACACTCCAGAGCCGATGTAGAGGTAGCCGACACGGCACAACCCCTGCACCAACTCCCCGTGGACAAGAACCCCGCACAGTGGGTACTCCTCCCCGTAAACGCCCGTAGAAACTATCTCTCACTCATAGGCAAACAAGTAGCCCTACAGGAAGCCTCACAGCAATCCCCCTTCAAGACCTACCACACCGCCACGGCAAACGCCCCCAAGGGCATCATAGCTGCCGGCATAGGTTACAACTACGTGATGGATTGCCGCGAAGCTGTAGACAACTACAACGTACTCAAGGTATCGCAATACCCACTGCCCCAAGAAGCCATTAAGGCACTCGCAGCCAACAGCTCCGAGATACTTGTAGTAGAAGACGGTATGCCCTTCATAGAGGAAAACGTAAAAGCCATCCTCTCTGCCGACGTAGTAATCAAAGGACGCCTCACCGGCGACCTTCCCCGCACCGGCGAACTCACCCCCGACAGCGTAGCCGCAGCCATGGGCGTACAGCGCAAGCCCGCCTATGCCGCATCGCAAGTCGTCGTACCCCGTCCGCCCGCACTGTGCCAGGGATGTGGTCACCGCGATGTCTACACCGCCCTCAACGACGTACTTAAAGCCTATCCCAACGCCCGTGTCTTTGCCGACATAGGCTGCTACACACTAGGAGCCTTGCCTCCCTTCCGCGCCATAGACAGCTGCGTAGATATGGGAGCCTCCATCACCATGGCCAAGGGAGCCTCCGATTGTGGTGTCTTCCCCGCCGTAGCCGTGATAGGCGATTCCACCTTCACCCACTCCGGCATGACCGGACTCCTGGATGCCGTCAACGATAAAGCACACATCACCGTAGTCATCTCCGACAACCTCACCACCGCCATGACCGGTGGACAGGACTCTGCCGGCACCAATAAGTTCGAAGCCATCTGTCTGGGACTCGGCGTAGAACCCGACCACGTGCGTGTGGTAGTGCCACTGCCCAAGAATATGGAAAGCATAGAAGCCGTCATCCGCGAGGAGTTGGAGTACCCCGGTGTCTCCGTCATCATCCCCCGCAGAGAGTGTATACAAACCGCAGCACGCCACGCCAAACAGCGTAAGGCTGCACAGGAGAAAGCCAATCAACAAGCAAAGAATCAATGAAAACCGATATTATACTGAGCGGTGTGGGCGGACAGGGAATCCTCTCCATCGCAACCATCATAGGGGAGGCCGCTACCCATTCAGGCATTCACCTGAAGCAAGCGGAAGTTCACGGCATGAGTCAGCGTGGCGGCGATGTGCAGAGTAATCTGCGCCTCTCCGATGCTGCCATCTCCAGCGACCTCATTCCACAAGGAAGTGCCGACATCATCTTGTCCCTGGAGCCTATGGAAGCATTGCGCTATCTTCCTTATTTAAACAAGGAGGGGTGGATTATCACCTCCTCGGCTCCCTTCAAGAACATTCCCACCTATCCGGAGGATGCTGCCCTGGAGGCAGAACTCAAGGCATTGCCCCACGTCATCACCTTCGACGTAGAGGCCATAGCCCGGGAGAACAATATGCCCAAGTGTGCCAACGTCATCCTGCTGGGTGCCGCCGCTCGCTTCATGCAGATTCTCTCCGTAGAGGAGTTGCGTGAGAGTGTAGCCCGTGTGTTTGCATCCAAGGGCGAAGCCGTCGTGGAGATGAACCGCAAGGCCTTCGACTTGGGAGTAGAAGTTAGTAAGGAGTAGGGTGCTATGAAGGTATTTTCGGAACAACAAGTGGCCGATGTAGTCAACGAACTGCACATAGCCGACATAGAGAATGCTACCATAGGCGAGGTGCTCTTGGTAGCATCCCGCTTGGAGGAGAAGACCGGTATTCCGTTTATCCGCATGGATCAAGGTTCACCGGGACTGCCCGCCAACCGTATAGGTGTGGAAGCCGAGAAGGCTGCACTGGATCGTGGTGTAGGTTCACAGTATCCCGCAGCTGCCGGCATACCGGAGTTGAAGCGTGAGGCCAGTCGCTTTGTTAAAGCATTTCTGGACATAGACATCTCTCCGCGTGCCTGCATCCCCACCACCGGTAGCGTGGCAGGTTCCTACGGTAGCTTCATAGCCTGTACACAGCGCATTCCGGGCAAGAACAAGGTGCTCTTCATAGATCCCGGGTTCCCCATACAGAAGTCACAGTTGCGTGTCATTGGTGTATCGTGGGAGCAGTTCGACATCTATGAGTATCGTGGGGAGAAGTTGCGTGCCAAGTTGGAGTCCTACCTGCAAGCAGGTGACATAGCGGCTATCGTTTATAGCAACCCCAACAACCCCGCATGGATCTGTCTGGAGGATAGTGAGCTGAAGATAATAGGAGAGTTGGCTACCCGTTACGATGTCATCGTGATGGAAGACCAGGCATACTTCTGCATGGACTTCCGCAGCGACTACAGCAAACCCTTCCAACCGCCCTATCCCCCCACGGTAGCCAAGTACACGGATAAGTACATATTGATGCTTTCCAGTAGTAAGATATTCAGTTATGCAGGTCAGCGTATGGCGGTAGTGTGTGTGAGCGATGCTCTCTTCGACACCTACTATCCTGCCTTTGCCAATCGTTATCAAGACAGCGGACTGTTCGGTGAGACCTTCATAGCAAGCATTCTGTACATGATAACATCGGGTTGTACCTCCTCCACGCAGTACGGTTATGCCGAGATGTTGCGTGCCTCTACGGACGGAGAGTTGTGCTTCTGCGACGATACGGTAGAGTATGCCCGTCGTGCCGAGCGTATGAAGAAGATTTTCACGGACAATGGTTTCCGCATAGTCTACGATTACGATGTCACCCGGGAGGTAGGTGACGGCTTCTTCTTTACCATAGGTTACGGCGATATGAGCAGTGGCAAACTCCTGGTGGAACTCTTATACTACGGTGTAAGCAGCATAGCACTAGGAACAACGGGAAGCGAGCAGCAAGGCGTTCGTGCCTGCACATCTCGTATGCGCGAGGAGCTCTATCCCGTGATGCAACAGCGTATGAAAGCCTTTCACGAGGATCATCCCGTAGGGCTCTAGCACAAGAAACCTAAGCATACATATAAACAAATGGACCCCTCTTTCTTTCTAGAGAGAGGGGTTCTAAATATTTATATAACCTTGCAAGATTCTGCCATCTTCTCCGCGTGCCACGATGGGGG
>CAYOKO010000016.1:0-23450 GCA_964404555.1 uncultured Bacteroidaceae bacterium
TACCAAACTAATAGTATAAAAAATCACCTTTTTTAAGTATTGTGTAGTTCTATTTTACGCCGTAACTTTGCACCGTGAATAAACCAATAATACGTGAGCAATAAAGAAAGTAATTTACACTAACTAAGAAAGGAGTTAAAATGAACAAGATGAATCTAGTAAAAACCATGATTGCAGGCTTCGTGCTGGGAACTACCCTCACGGCCTGCAGTTCGGCAGTGAACGATGACGATGATGTAGATATCAACTTTATAGAGGATGAGGAGTGCTGCTCGCTGGACGAGGAGGAGCAGACGCTGCTGTACATCCGCGACTTGAAAGAGATTCCGCTGGAGGTAAGTCTGGATGTGGATCGCTTCCGCATAAAACTCTATACCGATGGTTCCGACTTGCACGCGGGATACAACGAGGTATTTTTTACGGTGGAGAAACCAGTGACGGGCAGACACGTGAAGGATGTGGAGTTCAGCGAGATTACTCCGCTTATGACCATGGGGAAGATGAACAATATGCAACATAGTACGCCGGTGGGTACGCCGAAACGGGTGACGAGTTGGATTCCGGTGTTCCGTACGTGGGTGGCGTTCTTGATGCCTACGGATGTGGAGAACCTGAATTCCTGGGCTCTTTCTTTTGCTTATCGGATACAGGAGCAGCAGGGGACGTTCAATATTCCGAACCTTGCGGTGGCTGAGCAGGGCGATGGTAGTGTGACGCTGAAGTCCTTCAAGGTGGGGGACAAAACGTACTTTGCTACGCTTGCGGGGGCGAGTGGACTGAAGACGGGTGTCAACAATATTACGGCGTATGTTTCGGAGAAGGCGGATCCTATTACACTAGCGTATCCGGCTGCTGAACAGAGGTTTACTATTGAGGTGACACCTACCATGCCGGATATGGGCAACCATACATCGCCGGATAATGTGCCGCTGACGTACAACGAGAGTAAGGGGGCGTACACGGGTTCCGTAAATCTTACTATGACGGGACTGTGGAATCTGCATCTGGTTATAAAGGACGAGGACGGAAACATTGTGGCGGGCGATACCAACGACGATAGCGGATACAGCAATCTTTATTGGAGCGTGGTTCTATAAAAAAATAACACCTATACTTTATATAATAACTAAATAAATCATCAACTTTAAAACGTAAGCTTCATAGTTGTTTATGAGTAATGTTTTTTTCGATAAATTGATCTTTTGCGCAGGAGGACTTTTGGTAAGTCTTCCTGTTTTTTCTACTTGCGATACGCTCACTACGGAGGATGTGCGCAAGGAGATTGACATAGATGAGATTGTCATTCAGTCCACGGCGCACCGGAAAACGGAGGTGGGCAAGGGGGGACTGGCGTCTATTGATGAATACTTGCAACACCTGCAAAAGGTGAATATGATAAAGCGAGGCAGCTATGCCTGGGAACCTATTGTGAACAGTATGCAGACGGAGCGACTGTCTACTACGATAGACGGTATGAAGATTTTTAGCGCTTGTACGGACCGTATGGATCCGGTGACGTCGTATGTGGAGACCGGTAACTTGCAACAAATCAACCTGAAATCCGGTCTGGACGGCAATCCGCAGGCGGCGGGTAACATAGGCGGGAGCATAGACTTGCGACTGCGAAAGGTGGGCTTTGACAAGCAACACTTGGGCTATAATCTGCAAGCGGGTGTGGAGAGCAATGGATGGGTGCAGGTGTATGGGGCGGATGCGGAGGTTTCGTCTCACCGCTTCTACGGCAACTTCGGTCTGTTTCGCCGCCATGCCGACAATTACAAAACGGGCGACGGCACGGAGGTGCTTTACTCGCAATTTACCAAGGTAAACGGCTTTGCCAACGTGGGGTGGCAACCCAAAGATAACCACATACTGGAGGCAACGGCTATCTATGATGTGGCTACCAATGTGGGGTACCCGGCTCTGCGTATGGATGTAAAATCGGCTAAGGGTCTCATCACTGCCCTCTCCTACCGTCGCGAGCGTATGGAGGGGTGGTTCCATCGCTGGGAGACAAAGGTGTACTACAATCGCATCACCCACGATATGGACGACACGAAGCGTCCCAACGTGGTGATTCACATGGATATGCCGGGACGTAGTAGTACTACGGGGGTATATAGTTTGTTGCAGGGGTTCCGTGGGAAGCATGAGTATCAGCTGAATTATGACCTCTATTACAATAAGTTGTATGCCGACATGACTATGCACCCGGAGGGGGGTGCGCCTATGTTTATGTTGACATGGCCGGATGTGAGGACCTTGAATTCGGGCATCTCTCTGAGCGATGATGTGTTGCTGAGTAGTGACCATGCTTTGCATTTTTCCGCCAAGGTGAGCGGACAGCATCGCAACATTGCCAACGACGAGGGGTACAACGCATTGGAGATATACTTCACGGATATGAATCGCAGCCGTTGGGAGGGCGAGGGACATCTTTCTGCCGGATACACCTTTACGCACCGAGGATGGAAGTTGGGTGCGGGGGTGGGATATGGCAATCGTACTCCTACGGTGACCGAGGAGTGTGGATACTTCCTGAATAATATCTTCGACCAATACGACTACATAGGCAATCCCAACTTGAAGAATGAACGTGCCAAGGAGTTGAACGCTACCGTTTCTTGGCGCAACGACCGTTGGTACATCAACCTGGAGGGCAACGTCTTCTTCCTTACCAATTATATAATAGGTGTACCGGAGACTCGCCTATCTTCCATGACGCTGGGGGCTGCGGGGGTGAAGATTTACCGCAATCTGCACAGTGCCCGCATAGAAAACGTGGCGCTGACGGTGGATTATACGGCTACTCCGTGGCTTCGTCTCCACTTGGACGGTGGATATGCTTACGGTTCGGAGAGCACTGGCAACCGTCTGCCGCTCATTGCTCCACTTACTTGCAAACCTTCCGTACACTTCACATTGAAGGAGTGGAGCGTGGAGCTGGGGGCGGAACTGTGCGACCGCCACAGGGACTACAGTGCTAAATACGGCGAGACGGAAACTGCCGGATATGCTGTTTTCCATGCTCATGTGCAGTGGGATACAAAGGTTTGGCAGCGAAATTTAACGCTGCGTGCGGGGGTCGAAAACCTGCTAAACAAGAGTTACTCCACCTACAGCGACTGGAACCATATACCCCAAAAAGGGCGCAATATCTTCCTTAATGCTACCTTTGCCCTATAAGTATGGTAGAAAGTGGTAGAGACATACCATAGTTATAGTATAAATGACTACTACTAATTTAGTAGGTAATATACTACAAATGAGGGATTGTAGGGTTTTCACAAACGTTGTAACTTTGCAGTGTGAAATTAAGGAAATTTGAACAATAAAAAAGGATAAGATAGAATGAATACGAAATGGTTTGGACTACTGGGACTGACATTGGGTTCCACCTATTTATATGCTAATGGCAATCTGCCGGATGTGTCAATCCACCCGGCAGACCTGCCGGAACAAACGGGCGAGATACCTCCCACTACGGGTGTCCTCCGTGGCAAGGTGTCCGATGCTCAGTCGGTAGATGCGGTGATAGGTGCGACCATCCGGCTACAGGATGGTCGTGGCACCGTCACCAATTACGATGGAGATTTCCAACTGGATGCTGTAACATTCCCCGCACGCATCAAGGTGAGCTACGTGGGGTATAAGGCGAAAGAAATAACTGTGAAAGACGCTTCGAGCGCTCTGGATATTCGTCTCGACGAGGAGCAGGAGGCGCTCAACGAGGTGGTGGTTGTGGGGTACGGTACGCAAAAACGTACCCAACTCACCGGCTCTGTGGTGAAAATTACGGCCGACGACTTGCACGTGGAGGCTTCAACGACCATTGATGCTGCGCTGAGCGGTGCGGTGGCGGGACTGAACGTTACGGCTAGTTCGGGACAACCGGGTGCGGCTTCGAACATACGTATTCGTGGTGGTAATTCCGTGAATGCTAGCAACGATCCGTTGTATGTCATAGATGGCTTTATATATTATAAGGATGCGAGTGCTTCCAAGACGGGGTTGGGGGCTATTGAGAGTAGCTTGAACCCGCTGAGTACTATCAACCCGTCGGACATTGCGTCTATCGAGGTGTTGAAGGATATATCTGCTACGGCTATCTATGGTTCGCGTGGTGCCAATGGTGTCATCCTTATCACGACCAAGAAGGGTACGCTGGGGGAAACGAAGGTGAATTATCGCTATACGGCGGGCTTCGATGCGGTGAGCAAGAAACTGGACTTGATGAATGCGGGGGAGTGGGCTGCCTTCCAGAAGAAATACTTCTATAATAAGGGTGGCTACACGGACGAGGAGATTGCTGCTCTGGGTGAGGGTACCGACTGGCAGGATGCTATGCTGCGCACGGCGTTCCGACAGAGTCATGAGGTGTCCATAAACGGGGGTACGGAGAGGGGGCGTTATGCTTTTTCTGCGAACTATACGAACCAGGATGGTGTCGTCGTGAATTCCGGATTTAAGCGTTATAACTTCCACCTGAATGCCGACTGGAAACTGTTCGAGGGTTTTACGTACGGTATCTCGGCTACTTATGGCAAGAGTACGCAGAATGGTCTTACTACGACCGAGGAGGTGCAGTATAATTCATCTCCTTACTCTGCGGGTATCACCAATAGCTTTGTCTATGGTTTGCTTACGCCGCAGGTGGTGCCGGTGTATGCGGAGGATGGTGGATACAATTACCGCAATCCTTATGAGTATGCGTACTTTGCTATTGGTAACAAGACGGCGAATGCGGTATCGGACTTGCAGAATTCGGTGGCGGAGAGTATCAACAATTACTTGCTGTCTAATGTGTGGGCGCAGTATCGGTTTGGTGACTTTGCGGCGAAGGTGACGGTGGGACTGAACAAGGAGCAGATTACGCAGAATTATTTTTCTCCCAGTTATACTTCTCTGGGTCTTTCGAACGAGGGTCTGGGGGGTATAGGTCATAAGTCTAACGAGATATGGCAGGAGGAGTACACGCTGTCGTGGGGCAAGCAGTTGGGCGAGAGTCACTATCTGGATGCGCTGGCGGGCTACACGTATCAGTCTAGCAAGACGAATTACAACTCGGTTTTGGTGACGCATTTCACCAACGAGGACTTGAAATACAACAACCTGGCGGATGGTTCTAGTGTTTATCCACCGAAATCGGGAGCTACGGAGGCTTCGTTGAACTCCTTTATCGCACGTGTCAACTATACGTTGCTGGATCGCTACAATACTACGGCGACCTTGCGTGCCGATAACTCTTCACGCTTTGCCAAGAGTCACCGTTGGGGGTACTTTCCTTCACTGGGTATCTCGTGGAATGCGGAACGTGAATCTTTCATCCATACGTCCCGGTGGCTGGATGCGCTGAAGGTTCGTGCTTCCATCGGTGTGGTGGGCAACCAGGAGATAGGTGATTATGATTACTCGCTGAGCTATACGGCGGGACAGTATGATGGTTCTTCCAGTTACTCCAAGAGTAATTCGGCGAACGATAACTTGAAGTGGGAGACGACAACGTCTGCCAACGTGGGGGTGGACTGGAACTTGTTCAACAATCGGTTGAACATTGTGGCGGATGTCTACTACAAGAAGACAAAGGACTTGTTGCTGGAGGTGCCTATGGGGTTTGCTACCGGTGTGAGCACGCAGTTGCAGAATGTGGGCAATGTGGTGAACAAGGGTATTGAGTTTTCTGCCGACCTTACCTTGGTACATAAGAAGGATGTGGACTGGTCTATTGCTGCCAACATAGCACATAACAAGAACGAGATAACGGATATGGGTAGCACCAATAACGTGATCTTGGGTAGTAGTAATGAGCGCATTTTACGTAAGGGGGAGGCGCTCGGGTCCTTCTACGGTCTGATCTTTGACGGAATTGTTCAGAGTAACGAGGACCCGAGTCTCCTGCCTACGCTCAACGGTGCTTCGCTGAAGGCGGGCGAGGTAAAGTTTCGCGACTTGGATGGTAACGGACGCATAGATGGTAACGATCGTACCATTCTGGGTAGCATACAGCCGGATGTGACCTTCGGTCTTTCTTCTCGCTTCCGCTGGAATCGCTTGGATGTGAGCATTGCCTTTGCGGGGAGTGTGGGTAACGAGCTTTTCAATGCGCTGGGACGCCGACTGGAGCAGACGAGTGATAGCTACAACTTGCTACGCACGGTGCTGAATAGTTGGACTACGGAGAATGCGTCGAACACGCTGCCGTATGCGGGGAATGCTCGGTCTACTTCTTATATAGATAGCCGATACGTGGAGGATGCTTCGTTTGTAAAACTCCGCAACGTGACAATAGGTTACACGGTACCGCTCAAGAAGTTGCCTATAGGGTTGCGGGTGTTTGCTACGGGTAGCAACCTGTTTACCGTAACGAACTACTCGGGGTACGACCCGGAGGTGGCGTCGGGAACGGACAGCGGGGCATATCCTTCTTCCAGGACGGTGTTGTTTGGTGTGGATCTAAGCTTTTAGCATAAAATCTTATATATAATACATTATTAATTAGTTACGGGCTAGAAGGGTGTAGCGCGCACACCCTCATTACGCCCACCCCCTAGAAAAGTACAAAATGTGACTTTAAGAAAGTTGTTTGATGTGATTAAAAAAAGTATTTGTTGAACAGTAAATTAAATTTGGAAACGTATGAAAAATTTTAAAATTAATGCACTCCTGGGAGCGGCATTGCTCTCTCTAACCTTCGCTGCCTGCAGCAGTGACGATGATGACAAGACAACAACCGGAGGTGGCAACATCATCGATAACCCTATCACGAATGACGCAACCGCCATCTCTACCGTGAATGGAGCATATCAACAGTGGCAACCGCTGAGCTCCTCCTTCTCTTTCGTCATCGAGTTGAATACCGATAACTTGATCTCCTTCGAGGGTGAAGAGTCCGAGGCCGGTCCGCTGAACAGCCGCTTCGAGCAGGCTGCGGATACGTGGTATCAGGTGAAGATATTCAACCGCTTGTTCCTGGGTATCAGTGCCGATAACGAGAACATCACCCTTATTAAGGATGCCTTTGCTAGTGGTAAACTGACGCAAGCGGGATACAATGCTGCGCTGGGTAAGGCGAAGTTGCTGCGTGGCTTGGGTTATCTCTACTTGGTACAGCTGTGGGGCGAGGTTCCTGTATATACCGAGGAGGGTGGTAGCACCACGGAGCGTAAATCTATCGACGAGGTGTATGCACAGATTATTGCCGACTTGACGGATGCCGAGAGTCTTTTACTCGACTATTCCGGCGACCCTGTTACTCCGTCTAAGCAGGCTGCCGAGGCGCTGTTGGCTCGTGCTTATCTGGCTTGGGGTGATAACCCGCTGTCTTATGCCGAGGTGCAGGCTATTGCTAGTACGCAGACCGACCCTGCTTTCACAAAGACCGATGCTCGACTGGAGAAGGCTGTGGAGTATGCTAACAAGGTAATCAACAGTGGTAAGTTGGCTTTGGATCCCGACTTCTCTAAGCTGTGGGGACGTGACTACGAGAGCAATAAGCGTGGTACCAATGAGCACTTGCTTACTATTAAGCACGATGGCGATGCCAGCGATGCACAGGGTAACCACCAGACGCACTGCTCATGGACGTTCCCGTTCCAGAACGGTGAGAACGGTCAGGCATTTACCGAGAACCATACCGAGGTGGCTGATATCGACTTGTACGACAACTGGAAGGCGGAGCAGCCGAATGATAAGCGCTTGCCTGTTACCTATGCTACCCAGATAACCAATCCGGAAGATGGGTTTACCTATACCTACTATTCTCCTATCTACACGCCTGCCAACGGTAAGGGTATTGACCATTCTTATACGAATGCCGAGAATCTGGAGATTACACAGAACTCTGTGGATCGTATAGAGATTCGCTATGCCGAGGTGCTGTTGATTAAGGCTGAGGCTTTGGTTCAGCTGGGTCGTAACAGCGAGGCTGCTGCTCCGTTCAACCAGTTGCGTACACGTGCCGGACTGGAGACGGTGAGCGCTCCTACCTTCGACCAGATTAAGCGTGAGTGGGACTATGAGTTTACGTATGAGCAGAAGAAATTGCTGAACCTCTATCGCTGGAAGACGCTTATCTCTACGGTGAAGAAGGTGGCTACATACGAGCACTTCGATGATAGCTATGCTACCGAGGGGGCTACGGGTCGTGACGGTAGCACGGTGTCTTCTTTCTTTGCGAAGATACACAAGCATCTGGTTGCTAAATACAATAATGTGAAGGGACGTCACTATCGTCAGCCTATCCCTACCGGTCTGAAGGGTGAGGACTTGGGCATCACTCCACAGAACCCGGGCTATTAAACTTTTTTTATTGTCACATTTGGGAACGTCCTCTCCTCCTACGCAAATCTATGGAGAGGCGTTCCTTTTTGGTGTCTTTACATAATAAATAGGTGTAATTGGAGTTTATAAATTAAGAATACGTGGAACAACCTCCGGGGTATTTCCATTGATATACGAATACGAATCTAAAAATGTAGACAATGAAAAAAGTTTTTTCCAGTACTATTGTACGATTGCTCTTGGCGGTTGTCGTGGGTATGCTCTTGGGACTCTTTATCCCGGAGGATGCTATGAAGGTGGTGTTGGTGGTGAAACAAATCACCGGCCAGATTATCTTCTTCCTGGTTCCGCTTATTATTATCGGTTTTGTGGCACCTTCTATTGCGGGACTGCGTGGCAATGTTTCGCGGGTTCTGTTGGTGGCTTTCGCTCTGGCGTATCTTTCGTCGGTGGGTGCGGCTACGTTTGCTGCGGTGGCGGGGTACAAAATCATCCCTTTGCTTTCCATTGGGGGGAACGATGCGGTGGCTCGTGCTCTGCCCGAGGTGTTGTTCTCTCTGGAGATTCCGCCGGTGCTGAGTGTTATGTCGGCGTTGTTCATCGCAGTGTTCCTGGGACTAGGTACTATCTGGGCGAAGGCGGACCTGACGGAGGAGATTCTAGAGGAGTTCCAACACATCATCCTGGAACTGGTGAACCGCATCATGGTTCCTATTCTGCCTATTTTTGTGGCGGCTAACTTCTGTGTGTTGTCCTATCAAGGGGCGTTGTCGGAGTTGAAGCTTTTCTTCCCGGTACTGTTGCTGGCGATTGTGGGGCACTATATCTGGTTGGTATTGCTCTACGGACTGGCATCTATTTACTCCGGCAAGAATGGATGGAAGGTGCTGAAGCACTACGGTCCGGCGTATGTCACGGCTCTGGGTACTATGTCGTCGGCGGCTACGCTGGGGGTGAGCATTAAGTGTGCTCGCAAGAGTAAGGTGCTGGATCATGACATAGCCGACTTTGGTATTCCGCTGTTTGCCAACATCCATTTGTGTGGTTCGGTGCTTACGGAGGTGCTGTTCTGTTGCTTGGTTTCGCAGGTGCTTTACGGTCATCTGCCGGAGGTGTCTTCGATGGTGCTGTTCATTATTCTCTTTGGCATCTTTGCCGTGGGTGCTCCGGGGGTTCCGGGGGGTACGGTGCTGGCGTCGCTGGGTATCGTTATCTCGGTGTTGGGGTTCGATGAACAGGGTACGGCGCTCCTCATTACCATATTTGCGTTGCAGGATAGCTTCGGCACGGCATGCAATGTTACTGGCGATGGGGCTCTGACGCTTATCCTCACAAAATTCAATCGCAATCATCCGTTGCCCAATCCGCAACCGGAATACTTTATATAAAAAGTTTTTCAGAATCTGCTAGGTCCAATTTGTTTGCTCGTTGAGGAGTGCAAACAAATTGGACTTCTTATTTTGTAAAAATTCCCCTCATCCTTTGCCAACTCCCGCAAACACGGGCACTGCGGATACTTCTCCCTTCTTTCCATGCGTACACTCCAATTCAACTTTTTAATGCACTTACGCAACAAAAAAGGCGAAAATTACAGCAGAAACGCAGGTTGCGACAACCTTTTGCACCCGATTCTTGTAATTTTATAGAGAGAAACAACGTGTATTCGATTTATTTTGTTTAATTTTGCGTCACATTTTGAAGAAAAGAGTTCGAATGAGGAATTTACAACAAGAGGATTTTAAGAGGATTTTAGATACAAGGGTGTTTCACCTTATTTCGGAGACTGCCGACGAGATGGGACTTGAGTGCTATGTCGTGGGGGGATTTGTGCGAGACTTGTTTCTGGAACGACCGTCCAAGGATATCGATGTGGTGGTTGTGGGCAGCGGAATCGCCATAGCGGAGGCACTGGGAAAGAAGTTGGGCAAAAGGGCTCACGTCTCTGTCTTCCGTAATTTCGGCACAGCACAGGTTAAGTTTAAAGATAAGGAAACGGGTGAGATAACAGAGGTAGAATTTGTGGGTGCTCGCAAGGAGAGCTACAGTCACGATTCACGTAAACCGATTGTGGAGGATGGTACACTGGAGGAGGACCAGAACCGTCGCGACTTTACCATAAACGCTCTGGCGGTGTGCCTCAATGCGGCGCGCTACGGTGAGTTGGTGGATCCGTTTGACGGGGTTTGGGACTTGGAGGATGGCATCATACGTACACCGTTGGATCCGGATATTACCTTTAGCGATGACCCGCTGCGCATGATGCGTTGCATTCGCTTTGCTACACAACTCAACTTCGTGATTGAGGAGGAGACTTTCGATGCGTTGGAGCGTAACAAGGAGCGCATTGGTATTATCTCCTATGAGCGTATCACGGATGAGCTGAACAAGATTATGTTGGCAAAGTATCCGTCGAAGGGGTTTGTGGACTTGGAGCGTTGCGGTCTGCTGGCTATTATCTTGCCGGAACTGGCTGCCCTGCAGGGGGTGGAGGTTATGAACGGTCGTGCGCATAAGGATAATTTCTACCATACACTGGAGGTGCTGGACAATGTGGCGAAGGCTACCGAGGAGTGGGAGGATAAGGATAGAAGATTGTGGCTGCGCTGGGCGGCGCTGATGCACGATATCGGCAAACCTAAGAGTAAACGGTGGGAGCCGGCGGTGGGATGGACGTTCCATCACCATAATTATATAGGTATGAAGATGGTGCCGGAGATTTTCCGTCGCATGAAGTTGCCTATGAACGAGCGTATGAAGTATGTCCAGAAATTGGTGGACTTGCACATGCGTCCCATCGTGATTGCGGATGAGGTGGTTACGGATTCTGCGGTTCGTCGCTTGTTGTTCGAGGCGGGTGATGATATTGATGACTTGATGTTGCTGTGCGAGGCGGATATCACGTCGAAGAATGCTATCAAGAAGCAACAGTTCCTGGATAACTTCAAGTTGGTGCGTGCTAAGTTGGTGGATCTGGAGGAGAAGGATCGTATCCGCAATTTCCAACCGCCGGTGACGGGCGAGGAGATTATGGAGGTGTTCAACTTGAAGCCTTGCCGCGAAATAGGTTCGCTGAAGAGTGCTATAAAGGATGCTATCCTGGATGGCGTCATCCCGAATGAACATGATGCGGCTTATCAATATATGTTGCAACGGGCGGAGAAAATGGGACTTAAACCTATAGAAAAGGAGTAACTTGCGTTACTCCTTTTTTTTATCTTGTGAGTGAGAATTTCATGCTGAAACCGAAGTCTCGGGTGGTGGTGGGATAGGAACTGGAGGAGAGCAACGGGGTGTTGGTCTGGCGGTCGTAGTAGAAGCTCATGGTGAGCAGCTTACTCAACGTATAGTCTGCCGAGAAGGAGAGCTTCAGGGCTTTGTTTCCGCTTGTTGCCTCGGAGAGTCCGGTCTGGATGTTGCGACTTAGCGCACTCTGGTTACGCCATGAAAGATCCAGACGGAGGTTCATATCGTGGTTCATGCCTTTCTTCGTGGTTTCGTTCTTCTTTGCATTGGCATTCTTCTGCGCACTGTTGGTGTTCTTGCGACGGTCGGCAGACTTCACCTTCTTTGCCTTGGTGCCGCCGAAGTTGAAGAGGTTGAGGTCGGAAATCTTGTATCCCATTCCTACTACGATGTCCTTGGAGGAGGTTTCGCTGAGGAGTGCGGAGGTCATACTGAGGTTCAATACGCGTGTACTCTTGTACTCCAACTTGGTGGTGAGATTGTTGTTGAAGGTGAGGTTCAATCCTATGAGGGGTGAGAAGCTCTCGTTGATGGATACCGTGCTGATATCGTAGGGACTGCTGGGTACTAGGTTGCCGGTGGTGACATCGGATACGAAACCTAGTTCACCCATATACTCCAGCCAACTGCTGTATGTGCTGTAGGAGCCTATGCTATAGACGCTCTTATAGGCATGAGTGAGCGTGACGCTCTTAAAGTGGTCGCGGAACCATGGGAGCTTTGCCAGTCCGTTATAACTCATGGACCAGTTGGGCAGAATCTTGCTCAGTGAGGGGAAGAAGCCCATGCCTTTGCTGCCTCCCGTATAGGCTTCGAGGAAGGCGGGTACCATAACATCGGCACTGTACTTGCTGATGGTTCCATTGGTGGGGTCGAAGGTCTTGCCTGCCATCTCGCCACTAGGATATACGGTGCCGGCATAGCGAGCCTCAACTCGCTGCTGGTAAACATCGAGCAGGTTGCAGAACTTCTCGAAGGTGGCATTCTTATAACCGTTGTCGGCATTGCCGGAGCCTTGGAAGGCGGAACCGATGCTGATGGTGGTCATGGTGAAGCTACCGGAACGGGTGGTGGGCATACCGGCGTACATATACTGTATGCTGGCGGCACGGGTAACGGTGCGGCTGGCGTTGAGGTCTATCTTGAGGTTGGTGACGGGTTCCAGCGTTACCTTTATCTGTACATCTTCTTGGTTGTTGGTGGTGGCGCTGCTGGTGACGCTGTCGTTGCTGAGTAGCCAACCGCATTCTTGTGCCCGACTGATGTAGCTGTCGCCGGTGAGACCAAAGGCGAAGTCGAGTCCGGGTACCAACCCGCCGTCGCTGCGCTGACCGAACATATCGCCTACATTCGGCATAAAACCGGGGAGGTACATACTGTAGGTGTTGCGATAGGTGAAGCTTGCACTGCGTGTCATCATGGCTACACGTGCTATCTTCTGCGTTACCTTGTACCAGTTTTGCTCCTTGGGATCTTTGCCGCGCTGGATGGAGATCTTTACGTTGGTGGTGTCCTTCACCTTATTTAATATACTTATGTTGTTGTCGTCTGCTACCTTGTACTTGAGGGAGAACTTGCGTCCGTCCTTGGTGATGGCTTTCACGTCGAGATACTTGGTCTTGAGGTTGTGGGACAACTTGAGGGTGGTATCGGGCAGGAGTGCCAACTCTTTGCTGAATCCTTTGGTTGCTTTTCCATCCTTTCCGGTGGGTACTACCTCCTCCTTATCGCCCTTTTTACCGGACTTCTTGGAGTCTTTTGCATCTTTATCCTTGGAGTCCTTGTCTTTGGAGTCCTTAGCGTCTTTTCCGTCTTTCTTATCTTTTGAATCCTTGCCGTTCTTGGCATTCTTCTTATTGTTGGCAGGGGTGCCGGTGGACTTGGCTGCTTGGTTTGCCTCCTTCAAGAAGGGGATATAGTTGTAGAGTGTCTCGAAGTTGAACTTGCCGTTTAGGTTCACCGTGCGTTGGTTGTTGATGGTGTTGCCCAGACTGGTGCCGTCGGAGAGGTCTGTACCGCGTGCCCAACTGTAGGAAGAGGAGTAGGTGGCATCGGTGGTAATCCAACTAAAGATAGGAATCTTGTTGATGGGTACCTGATAGGAGGCGCTGAAGGATTGCTGATAGTTCAACGGTCTTCCCAGATTGCGCAGACTGGTGCGCACGGAATCCTTCCATGCCTCATAACGGTCGGGGTACAGGTCTTTGTTGATAACGGTATAGGGTTCCTCTATCTCGGCATTGGTGGCCGATGAGAACTGGGCATGGAGTGCCTTGGTGAAGTCCCAACGAATGGAGAACTGACGGTTCCAGAGGAACTGTTCGGAGAAGGATATGGGGATGGAGGAGTAGTCGTCCTGCTCCATATCACGCTCCTGTAGCTCGTAGTAGGTACGGGTGATGTCGCTGTTGAATGTTAGGTTCTGTGGCAGATAGTTGAAGTTCTGCGTCTTTACGATGTCGAGCCACTTGCTCTTACTCTTCATGTTCTTGAAGGGTTCGAAGGCTTTGTAGCTGGGAGAATAGGAGTAGTTGAAGTTAGCTTTCCAGTTCTCCTCTATCTCCCATACGGTGGTTTCGCCGGTGGTCTTGGTCTTGTTGTGGCTGTAGCTCAGGGAGAAGTTCTGCGGATCCCAGGGCATGGGGAAACGCTTGTTGCCTACGTTGAACTTGACATTGCTGATGCTGAAGTTGTTGCTGATAACACGCTTTATCACGATGCTCTCCAGAGAGTCGCGTTCTGCCTTATCGGCACAGGCATCGAGGGCATCGTCCAGCAGCATATCGGTGTTCAGCGGATTGTACTTGGGGCGTGTTGTTTCCTTGGCGTAGGAGTAGTAGATGGGGGCATTCACACGCCACTTATTGGGGAAGAACTTACCCATCTCCAGATTGGTGGTGACGTTGTACTCGTACAGATTGTCCTGACGACGGCTGCTCACGCCCTCCTCCAGTCCACCGAAGCCGGCAGTCTCTACATGACCGGTGAGGTTTACGGTTCCCAGGTCGGAGAGTTGTACATTGAGGTTGCCTTGTGCTGCCCAACCGCCACTGTTCTCAAACTCCTGCAAGCGGAATTCGTTCGCCCATATCTCTACGCTCTTATTGCGATTGCTGTTGTTACGCACACCTATCATCATGGCGGTCACCTCGCCCAGCGACGGGTTACCCAGCACACTTATCTTATTGTTCGGCTTGTCGGAATCGTAGACGTAGAATACCTTAGTATATTCTGCTCCGCCACGATTTTTGGCTATGTTGCGTTGCTTCTTGGCGTCGGTAAAGACGGTGAGGTCTACATCGAGCATATTGTCCTCCGGCCATACTTCCTTACGCTGACTGGTAGAGTTGTTGTCGTACTTACCCTCGGGGGTGAGCTTCATAGGTATCTCGTATTCATAGTAGTTGCTGCGGAAGTCGGAACCCAAGCGGATGAACACCGAAACATCGTTGTCTTGCAGATTGGTGACATCGTTCTCCAGTGCGTTGGCATGGAGGAAGAGTTGCAGGTGCTTGTACTGGCGCATATCCAAGTTGGAGTTCTTGTAGACGGCACGTGCATCGCCCGGAGCCAAATCGTTGATGACGATGGAGAGGGCTTGCTCATTGGACTCGTTCAACTGTGCCTGACTGGGGTCTACTACACGGGAGATACCGGGCGGGATGACGTAGTTGACCGGTGCTTTGCTACCGTTCTCCTCGTAGTTGACGGCACTCACTGCCATGCTTCCGCTGTTGGAGGAGGTGGTGGCGTCCAGTGAGCGGGTATAGTTACGCCAGTCGGCACGCACTAAGTCGAGGGTTGCAAAACGCAGCACGATGGGGTTCTCGAACTCTGTCAGGAACATACGCATGAAGCGGATGCTGGTGAAGTCGGAGATGCCGCCTTTCTTCTCTACGTATTGGTCTATGGGGATGCGGAACTGGTACCAGTTGACATTTTCCGTTTCGCCGTTGCGAAGCTTTACGGAGGCCGTGCGTATATCGCTGATGAAGTTCTGCCCCACCTCCAGGCGGTTCGGGTCCATGTCTACCTCGTAGCGGAAGAACTTCTCATACTCGTTCATGGTGTAGTCGGTATTGATATCCTCGGCATCGGGGGTGGACTTATAGGAGGTGTCGTAGGATTCGGTACGTCCGTCGCTGTCGGGGGAGTTGCCGGCGGGGGAGTTGATGTTCTTGTAGCGTTCCAAGATGGAGCGTTGTGCGGCATCGTAATCGCTGCCGCGGAAGTAGTGGTAATCGTCGGCTGCGGGGTCGGCATAGATACTGTCGAACACTGCCGGAGAGACTTTTCCTTGTATGGCTGAAAGGAAGTCGCGGTAGGCGCCGAAGGTTTGCTCCTCTTCGTCGGTAAGTCCGTTGAAGCCCACATCCTGGCGGTTTCTACTGCCGGAGGAGGTATTGAAGGCGTAGGTCACACTGCTTTGGGTGGGTACTCGTCCCCAGACGGTCTCCGTATAGTAGGTGGAGCTGCCGTCGAGTGGCATACCGCTTTCGTAGAATTTCTTTCCGTCCTTGAGAATATCTTCGCTCACTTCACCCAGGTCGATGTAGAATTTACCGCTGTAATTGTCGGCACTGCCGCGGGTGTAGATAAAGGGGTCCATCAGCCAGAATTCTATGTAACCGATGTTGCTGGTTTCGAAGTCGCTGGTTTCTATCTTGCGCATCATACCACCCCAGTTGTCGTAGGGGTCGGTGAGGCGACCGTTGATGTCGAGGTTGGTGTTTAGATTGTAGGGGCCGCGCTCACTTGGGTAGTAAGCGAGGTTCAGGATGTTCAGCGTAGAGGAGGTGCTACTGGTGGAGGTGAGACTCTTGTTGGGGTACACCTCTCGTTCGTACACTTCGCGTACATAGTGGTTGGAGAGTTGGTTGAGGTCGCTCTTTATGTGCGATGGGGTAAGGTTGCTGCTGCGACGTGTAAAGAGTGGGTCTATGTAGTACCATGCCAACTTGGCACGTCGATAGCCGTAGCGTACATCGTTGCTGAGGGTGGATTCCTCGAATCCGGTGGGGGTGCTACAGATGACCCACGAGGTGGGGCTGCGCATATCTACTCCGTTCTTGGTGTTTTCGAAGTCGTCTATGTAGCTGGCTCCGTCCTGTACATCGCCGTTCTGTCCGGCTATCAACTGGGCAAACTCACCGGTGAAGTTGATGCTGCTGGGGGTGGTGAGGTGGAGCAACGGTATCTTGTTGAGGAGATTGGTGAGCCACAGACTCTCCTTTTTCCAACTCATGTTCAGTCCCCAAATGGTGTTGTTCAGCGGTTCCTCGCCCATGGATACCTTGGTGGTGAGGGCTTGCTCGCTTAGGTGCATAAGGGTACCGCCCAGGATGAAGTTCTTGGATACTTCGTACTCCAGGTTCATGCCTACCATGGTTTTGCGTTGCATACCGTAGTAGTCGTTGCTCTCCAGACTTACGTTGACGGCGGTTCCGGCATCTATGATGCTCTGGTTGATAATGGTGACGCGACCGCTGCTGTAGTCTACGGTGTAGTCGCTGTTCTCGGTCAGGGTGACGCCGCCGGCGGTTACGACTACGGAACCGCGGGGTACGTTGCCGGTGCCCAGGTCTATCTCGCTGCCGCTGCTGCCGGAGTATCGACCGGAGAGGATGAACTTATCTTTCTCGGCTATCTGCTTGGCTACGGTCTTGGTGGAGTCGTAGAGTTCGTCGAAACAGTATTTCTCTGCCAGTGCTTCGCTGCCCAACTTACTGCGCAGGTGGTCGCCGAAGGGTTCTATCACGGGGAAGATGACGTAGCCATAGGAGGCCATGATAGTGTAGCCTTCTACAAAGTCGAACTGTCCGTTGGAGTTGAGTTTATTGTTGTTGTCCAAACGATCCAAGTTCATCATCTTGAGCAACGGGGTGCTCTTGAACTGTGTCTCGGGTAGATAGTTGGTATATACGCCGGAGGAGTCGTTTTGGAACTTAACGTCGAGTTTGAATTTATCCTTCTGTATGCTTGTGGCGCCTAGGGAGTAGACGTTGCGCATCATGAGGTTCCAGGTGCCGGTGCCCGGGGAGTTGTCGGTGTTTTTAAGGCTCTTCAGGAAGAGGGCTTTGGTGTTGTCGGTGATGTCGGCAGCAAACTCTCCTACTTGATAGGTTTGTCCGCCGTAGGTGTATTCGTAGGCTATGGCGAGTACTTCATCGCTTTGGAGGGTTGTCTTCAACATGATGTATCCCAGAGAGGTGTTGACGGTGTACTCGGAACTGGTCAACTTACGGGCGGATTGTATCTTTTCGTAGTCGAGTCCGCCTTGCATATTATGGAAACCGTCCAGGTAGGTGTTGGACTGACTGATGTCACGGACGCCGGTGGAGTCGCGCTGGTTGAGTTCCGTGTAGAGGGTGTTGGCGCTGTTGGAGGGGACACGCATACCGGTGGCTACCCAACTATCGTTGTAGAGATGAGCGCTTTTCTCTTCTCCCAAATCGGTAAAGGAGAGTACATTACGTTGGTTTTCATAGCTTCCGGTCTTGTTGGTCATCCACACCTCCACGCGCTTTATCTGTATTCCGCTGGTGATGTTGGGGAGGTTTTGCAGATTCTTGTCGTAGTTGTCGCGGAAGTAGTTGGAGAGGAAGAAGAAGCGGTTCTCGACATATTCATCGGCTCCTATCTCGAAATCGTGCAACTGCGTGCCGCCTTTACTGCTCACACTCTTGGTGGAGGATTTCTTCTGGGAGGCGAGCAACTGCATCTTGAGTTTACCGAACTGCAGGTCGGTACGTACACCGAACAGACTGCTGGCACCCTTTATCAACGAGGAGTTGGTGGGCATGGATATGTTACCTGCCTCGACCAACTTGATGATTTCGTCCTCTTTTCCTTCATACTTGAGTTTTAGGTTTTTGGAATCGAAGTCGAAGGTTGCCTCGGTATCGTAACTCAGGTTGAGGTTCACCTTGTCGCCCACCTTACCGTTGAGGTTTAGGTTTATCTTCATGTCGAAATCAAAGGCGGTGGTGCTGCGATTGTTTACGGGGAGTGCGGGGTTGTCCTCTGTCTTGAGGTTGGCACCGAACTTCAACTCCGCCGTACCCTGCGTCTTGATGCGCACACCACCCGGACCGAAAATCTTCTCGGCGGGTCCCAGACTGAACTGAGCATCCAGAAAGTCGAAGTTACTCTTACCGTTATTGTTGTAATCGTCTTGATTCTTCTGACGATAGAAATCTGCCATACTGCGATGCAGTGTCCACGTGTGATACTCCTCGGGCGTCATCAGGATGGGAGTATTCAGATACCCCTCCCCCATTTTGGTTCCCACATAATAGAAGTTGGAATCCACATCGTAGGTCTCCTCACGTTTCAAGTTCTCCGGATCCTGTAGGTCGGAAACCTGTCGCTTAAGGTCGTGCTCCACCACCGGCGATGTTTTCTTAACCGTCACCTTCATGGTATCGGCAGGAGCCGATGGAGTGGGTTGGGGCACGGGAGCATAGGAGGAAGGAGACAACAACGGCGATGAACTTGTAGCTCCGTACACCACCGTGAGTGTACCGAGCGACAATCCCATCAACCACAAAAGAAAGTTACGACCCGTTCTGTTGTTCCTCATGTTGTCTCCTTGTCTGTGTTACTTTATAATCTTGAGTGCTGCTTTAATCACCTGCGAAACCTCCAGTTCGGGATGCTCCTTGAGTACGGCACGCACTGCCTTGGTACCGGCGCTCTGCTGAAATCCCAGCATGGTGAGGGCAGCTATCGCTTCGTCCATCACCTCCTTGGTTGCATCCGGCAGGAGGGTCTGCTGGGTGCCGCCGGCAGAGAGGGTGCCGCCGTCTATGGCGGGGATCTTGTCTTTTAAATCCACAATGATGCGCTGGGCGGTCTTGAGTCCTATTCCCTTCACACCCTTGAGCAGACTATCGTTGCCTTGCAGAATCACCTCGCTCAACTCACGGGGCGAGAAGGCGGAGAGAATCATGCGGGCTGTGCTGCCGCCTATACCGGATACGGTGATGAGCAGTAGGAAGAGTTCACGCTCGGCACGGGTAGAAAATCCGTAGAGTATGTGGGCATCTTCGCGAATGGCTTCGTAGACGAAAAGCTTCACACTGTCTTTTCCTTGTATGGCGGAGTAGGTGTTGAGGGAGATATTCAACTCGTATCCCACCCCGTTGCAGTCTATAATGGCTGTGGTGGGGGTTAACTCATCTACCTGTCCGCGTATGTATTCTATCATAGTTGTCCTGTCCTCTTTATTATATATTACTTTGTTTAAAACGAGCATCCCCCTTCTTTATTGTGTATAAAAGAGGTGAAGTTGGCATGAAAGACACAGTTTTTCGCTTTTGTGTGGATATTTTCTCCGCTTTTTCGCTATCTTTGCGGGGGTAAAACAAAAACAGATAACAATGAAGAAGTATGTAATTCTCTCTTTCCTGGCAATAGGATGGACGGTGTGCAGTTCTTGCACGCGACAGTCTGCCAAACCGACAACGGCTGCTACCAAGGTGACGGAGGCACAGGCGACGGCACCCCAAAAGGCATCACCGACGGCTCCTCGCAGACTTACGGATGCTGAGTATAGGAAGGCGCAGAAGGAGTGGTTGGCGGAGAATGCCAAGAAGGATAGCGTGGTGTCGCTCAAGAGTGGTCTGCAATATAAAATTCTACGACAGGGAGATGGCAAAATACCACGCAAAAGCAGTAAAGTTTGTATACATTATGAGGGAAGAACAACCGACGGTAGTTTATTTGACAGTTCCTACGAACGCCAAATGGCTCTCACCATGTCGGTGGACGACTTCATTGATGGATGGCAGGAGGCTCTCTGTCTCATGCCGGTGGGTTCCAAGTGGGAAATCTATGTTCCACATTACTTGGCGTATGGCAAAGAAGACGGTATGCCGTTCCGCCCCTACTCCACTCTTATCTTTACCATAGAGTTGCTCAGCATAGAGAAATAGGCGGATAAGCCTATTTCTTATGCCGAAAAACATACGTTTTTATGCTCAAGAACATACGAAAATATTTGCATTCGATGCGAAAAAGTTATACTTTTGCATCGTAATCGATTTCTAACTGAAATATAAACAATACATAAACTGGAAAAAACGAATAGAAAGGAGCATAAGAAAAAATAGACATCAATAAACTAGAAGCATCGGAAGAACTAATTTCCTAACTCAATTATAGACTCGTCCCACACAAACGGTTAATATTCGGGACGAAAATACGAGAACAACCTGACGGTAGATTTTTCATTATTAGGTATCATAACTTACTGTTAGGATCTCCCCGATGACAAGGGGAAGACAAGGGAGGGGAATTGTAGTAGTGGCGTCGGGGGCGCAGATCACACACTTTTTCGGTGCGCCCCCGATTGTTGCTACGTTTTACAGCACTCTTTACTTTACTGCGCCAACATACCTGCCAATTCCTTGGGAGCATGGACGAATTGTGTGGCATCGTGCTCACGAAGGAAAGCCTCATCACGAAATCCCCACGTAACCGACAGGCACGGCATACCGGCGTTGTGTGCGGTGAGGATATCTACATCGGAATCGCCCACGTAGATACAAGTATCCAAGGATACTCCCAACTCCCTTACAGCAAGATTCACCATATCGGGTGCCGGTTTTTTTCCTATGCCGGCAGCCTCGTTTTCTCCTTCCGCCACCTCTATGACACCCGGAAAGAACTGCTCGCAAAGGTGCTTCACCACGGCATCCGCCTTGTTGCTCACTACCGCCATACGGAAACCTGCCGACTGGAGTGCCTGCAACGCCTCCGGAATACCGGCGTAAGGAACCGTTTTATCCAGACAGTGCTCGCTGTAATAGGTCATAAAGGTGGCAAAAACCTCATCGACCTTCTCCACGGACAACCCCATTGGCACGGCACGTTCTATCAGCTTGCGCACCCCATTGCCCACGAAGGAGCGCACCGCCTCCAAGGAATGCTCCGGGAAGTTGTAGTGATGCAAGGCATAGTTGGTAGCATCCGTCAGGTCCTGCAACGTATCCAGCAGCGTACCGTCCAGGTCAAAAATAATCGTAGTGTAGATTCTTCTCATTTACGTATGTTTTAAAAATTGGGTGCAAAGTTAGTCATCTTTTAAGCAAATCGTCGCTTTTACGTGGAATTTATGCACAAAAAAGTTGCAGAATAGCCAAATAAGCACTAATTTTGCAAGCAGATTACATAAGTTTTTTACGAAACATCTAAAACAACAAGAGATTATGGACAATTCACTTTACAGATTCGGTCTCCCCAAGAATGAGCCGGTCGTATCTTATGCTCCGGGTACTCCGGAACGTGCAGCCCTGAAGGCTGAACTGGAACGCATCTCCAACGAGAAGATTGAGATTCCGGTAATCGTGGGTGGCAAGGAAATCTTCACCGGCGATACGGGTGAGGTAGTTATGCCGCACGATCATAAGCATGTTCTGGCTACCTATCACAAGGCAGGTCCGGCAGAGGTACAGGCTGCTATCGATGCAGCTATGGCTGCACACCGGGCTTGGAGCGACCTTCCCTATATAGAGCGTGTAAGCATCATGCTGCGAATCGCTGAGCTTATGGCTACAAAATACCGTCATACGCTGAACGCAGCTACCATGCTGGGACAGAGCAAGACGGCTTTCCAGGCGGATATCGATACGGGTGAAATGATTGATTTCTTGCGTTTCTCCGCTCCGTGCGCTTGTCAGGTGTATGCCGAGCAACCGCCTATCTCCGACAAGACCATGCTGAACCGTCAGGAGTATCGTGCTCTGGAGGGTTTCGTATTCTCTCTTACTCCGTTCAACTTCACCTCCATCGCTTGTAACTTGAATACGGCTCCGGCGGTGATGGGTAACGTTACGGTTTGGAAGCCTTCTACAACCTCTTTGTTGAGCAACTATCTGTTGATGAAGATTTTCAAGGAGGCAGGTCTGCCGGACGGTGTTATCAACTTCGTTCCGGGTAAGGGTAGCGTTATCGGTAAGGTGGTTACCGAGAGTCCTGATTTGGCCGGGTTCCACTTTACGGGTTCCACCACTACCTTCAACACCCTGCAGCGCCAGATTGCTCAGAACCTGGATATCTACAAGAACTATCCTAAGATTGTGGGCGAGACCGGTGGTAAGAACTTCATCTTTGCACACAGCTCTGCGGCTTCTACCATTCAGGAGTTGGCTATCGCAATTATCCGCGGTGCGTTCGAGTTCCAGGGTCAGAAGTGTTCAGCAGGTAGCCGTGCTTACATCCCGGCATCTATTTGGCCGGCTGTCAAGGAGGCTATGGCGAAGGAGATTGCTACCATCAAGATGGGCGATCCCAAGAACTTCACCAACTTCATCGCTGCGGTTATCGACGAGACCTCTTTCGACAACATCAAGAGCTACATCGACTACGCTAAGGCTAGCAACGAGGCCGAGATTGTATTCGGTGGCAACTGCGACAAGAGTAAGGGTTACTTCGTGGAGCCTACCGTAATCCTCACCACCAATCCTAAGTTCAAGACTATGGTAGAGGAGATCTTCGGTCCGGTTATCACGATTTATGTTTACGAGGATGAGAAGTACGAGGAGACTTTGGAGCTGTGCGACGGCACCAGTGCATACGGTCTCACCGGTTCTATCTTCGCTCGCGACCGCTACGCTATACAGACAGCGTTCCACAAGTTGCGCTATGCAGCCGGTAACTTCTACATCAACGACAAACCGACCGGTGCCGTTATCGGTCAGCAGCCGTTTGGTGGTGCACGTAACTCCGGTACCAACGATAAGGCAGGTTCCGTACTCAACCTTCTCCGCTGGGTTAGCCCACGCTGCATAAAGGAGACCTACTGTCCGCCTACCGCTTACGGTTATCCGTTCATGGCAGAAGAATAATAAGAAAAAGAAATATAAGAAAGAATATGGCAAAGAAAGCACTTTTGATGATTCTCGATGGATGGGGAATCGGAAAGC
>CAYOKO010000017.1:0-22690 GCA_964404555.1 uncultured Bacteroidaceae bacterium
GGTAAGTCGCACGTCTTTCAGGAGCTGTCGCCCTACGGCGTGCTGGTGAGTGGCGGTGATGTCACCTCTGCCCGTCTGTTCGTGAAGATGAGCGGCAACCGGGAGATACTGGGCTTGGTGGGCTACTGGGATGTGGTGGCATGGGATGAGTTTGAACAGCAGAAGGGGCGCAATGTTGACCCGGTTCTTATTGATACCATGCAGAACTATCTGGCCAATAAATCGTTTAACCGTGGAAAGGCTACGCACGAGGCGTCGGCTTCTATGGTGTTTGTGGGCAATACCAAACATACGGTTCCGTATATGCTGAAGAATTCGCATCTGTTTGAGTCTATACCTACTGCATTTATCAAGGGGGCGTTTCTGGATCGTATTCACTTGTATAATCCGGGATGGGAGGTGAAAGTGCTTAAGAAGAGCAGTTTCTCGACCGGATATGGCTTGATTACCGACTATATCGCAGCGGTGTTGCATGAACTTAGGAATAAGGATTGGACTAACAAGTTGAGTGATTATGCCCGGTTCGATGCTTCTCTCTCGGAGCGTGACCATCTGGCCATACGCAAGACTTTCTCGGGCATGATGAAGTTGCTCTATCCCGATGGCGTGCTCACGGATGAGGAGGCGTATGAGTTGATTGATTTTGCTGCGGAGTGTCGCAAGCGTGTGAAGGACCAGCTGTATCTGATAGATGAGACCTTCAAGGCGGAACCGGCTAAGTTCAAATACGTGAACGTAAAGACGGGGGCTACGGTGCCGGTGGAGACGCTGGAGCGAGTGGAGTATCAATCGGAAGCGCCGGACTGGGAGAAGGATGAGGCGAATGAGGCTTCTGCGTCTTCGGTATCTCCGGATGAGGCTGCGCAAGGAACAAAGGGTTCGAAGCGTCCACGAATTCCGCAGTTGGTATCCCGCCAAATCAACATTCGCATGAATCAGAAAGGTGTGACGTGGAAATCTTTGTTGGGCGAGTATCTGGCTACTGCCAAGAAGGTGGTGGTAACCGATCCGTTTGTGAGGGTTCCGCACCAAATTACCAATTTCGTGGAATTGGTGCAGGCTATTCAGGATGCCAGCACTACGCCGGAGGAGCTTTCCATCGAGCTGCATACGCAGACAGACAACGATGAACAGGCGGCTTCTTTAATCGATATTTTCCAGGAATTGCAGGAGGACTTTGCTCCTCGTGGTATTGAGTTTTCATGGTATTTCGATGCCGTACACGACCGCAGCATCGTGCTGGACAACGGCTGGTCCATCAACTTGGGGCGTGGACTGGATATCTACGAGAAGTACAGTCGCTGGTCGCTGAGCAACGCCCGACCGGAGAAGCGCTCTTGCAAGGAGTTTACCGTGTCCATCGTAAAGAGATAAAGTGTGTCGAAAGAGAAAAGGATGCCTGCGGAATAAGAATCTGCAAGCATCCTTTTTTATTAAACCTTAGGCCTCCATGGCCGCCAATACCTTTCGGTAATACCTGTCCGTTGCTCGTTTGGAATAACGCTGTCCACCATTCCAGGAGCGAATAGCATGCTCTACGCTATTGTTCGGATTGTGCTCATCTTGAATAAGCAAGAACATCTCCTTCGACTTATTCAAACTCACACGATCAGCCAAGCTGTAACGCTTGCGGCTGTTTCTCATTTTTAGAATACGATTACATTCTTCCACCAAGATGGGCGTTATCTGCATGGGTCCCACCGACTTACCACTCTTGGCATTTACATCACCTCTGCTCTCTACATGAATAATCGCATTAATTACTTTATTCCAGTTTACACTTTCCGTAGCCTTTAGGGGCATACACAAAGATAATCCACATAAAAGTAGAATAATGTTTCTTCTTAATGTCATAAATAATTATTTTTGGAGCTTGAGCCGGACTAAGTACTCAAATACAAAAAGAGTAAGACTCGCGGTAAACGATTGCATAAAGCAATACAGAATACCTGAACTCCGTTACACATAGAACCCTCTTTCGATACAAAGGAAAGAGACGATTCTTTACTTATCAACGACAAAGGTACGAAACTTTTCCCTACCCTGCAAGTTTATTGCATTATAATACAAGCTAATAACACGTTTTCTTGACTTATATCAATTACATTTAGTTTTTCTATTCATGTTTTGTTACGGGGAACAAGTCGATGTATTTCATCTGCACCATGATGGCTTTTTGACGCTTCAACATATAAGCGGATGGGTGCAATGAGCTGTATCGGAGGGGTGCCGGAAGGGTGGCGGCAATCAGGGCACACTGTCTGCGTGAAAGGTTTTCTGCCGTGGTGTTGAAGTGCTCCACGGCTACTGCATCGGCACCGTATATGCCGGGACCCATCTCTATGGAATTGAGATATACTTCCATGATGCGCTCTTTGCCCCAGATAAGTTCTATGAGCACGGTGAAGTATGCTTCGAAGCCTTTACGTACCCACGTGGAATTGGGCCATAGGAAGACGTTCTTTGCGGTCTGCTGACTGATGGTGCTTCCTCCGCGGAAGCGTTTGCCTGAGCGACGCTCCTCCAGTGCCAACTCTATGCCTTTCCAGGAGAAGCCGTGATGCTCTAGAAAGAGTTGGTCCTCGGATGCCATGACTGCTACCGGCATATAGCGGGACATCTCCTCGAGCGGTACCCAGTGGTGTGATAACTTCACCTCTTCGCCGTTTGCCTTCTGCTGGAAACAACGGATAAACATAAGTGGTGTGTAATACACCGGAACGAACTTGTACAGTACAACAGCAAAAATAGTGGTCCCGAAGAACAGGACCACTATTATTCTTGCTATCTTCTGTATACGTTTTAAATAAAACATATATAGCAAATTTTTATACTTCTCTCGGTACTGAGTCTGCTATTAGTTGCTAGCGGACTGAGCTGCCTGAATCATAGCCTCGGATGCGTAGAGGTAGATCTCCACACGTCTGTTCTGTGCCTTACCGGCAGCGGTAGAGTTGTCGGCTACAGGGTTGCTCTCGCCAAGACCCTCAACAGATGCAATCTGTGAAGAGGATACGCCACAGCTGTTCTTCAAGTAGTTGGATACTGCGTTGGCACGCTCCAAAGACAAGGTCTGGTTCTTAGCGGTGCTCTGTGCTGCAGTACAGTTGCTCCAACCTGCGTTGTCGGTGTATCCCTGGATGGCTACGTTCATATCGGTGTTGGTGTTCAACACGTTGGTAGCAAACTGGGACAGGGAGCTGGAAGCGGTAGAACTCAAAGTGGACTTACCGGTAGCGAAGAGGATACCTGAATCGAAGGTTACCTTTACAGCCTGCAAACCGTTGGCGTCGGTTACGCTCTCAACCTGTGCATTGGCTACTGCCTCGGCTGCTTTCTTAGCCTTATCCATACGGTTACCGATAATAGCACCTGCGCCTGCACCTACTGCGGTACCTACAGCGGCACCAATTGCAGTGTTACCTGCCAACTTGCCTACTACGGCACCCAGAAGAGCACCACCACCGGCACCAATCAAACCACCCTTTGCGGTATTGCTCATACCACATCCGGACAATACAATGGCCAAAGACAATACTACGGCCAAAAACTTAAAATTCTTCATTGTCGTTTGTTTAATTAATTATCATTCGTCTCATCAAAGACGGCGCAAAGTTACAATATTCTCTTTAAATAGGGTACAAAAAAGAGAAAATATTGCCCTTACTTTCTACGAATGTCGGTATTTTGTGTCTTAGATAGTGGAAATCTCCGTTTTTTTTAATACTTTTGTGCCCAATTAGATAACAAAGAAAGAAAAAATGGCAAAAGAGCTAAAAGATTTGACCAAGCGTAGTGAGAATTACTCACAATGGTATAATGAATTGGTGGTAAAGGCCGACCTTGCAGAACAGGCTGACGTGCGTGGATGTATGGTTATCAAGCCTTATGGATATGCCATCTGGGAGAAGATGCAGCAGATCCTGGATCGTATGTTCAAGGAGACGGGTGTACAGAATGCTTATTTCCCTTTGTTGATTCCGAAGTCTTTCCTGAGTAAGGAGGCTGAACACGTGGAGGGATTTGCTAAGGAGTGTGCTGTGGTTACACACTATCGCCTCAAGACCAACGAGGATCACACGGGTGTTGTGGTGGATCCTGCGGCTCGCCTGGAGGAGGAGCTTATTATTCGTCCTACGAGTGAGACGATTATCTGGAATACGTATAAGAACTGGATTAAGAGTTATCGTGACCTGCCGGTGCTGTGCAACCAGTGGTGTAATGTGATGCGTTGGGAGATGCGTACGCGTTTGTTCTTGCGTACGTCGGAGTTCTTGTGGCAGGAGGGTCATACGGCGCATGCTACGCGCGAGGAGGCTGAGGAGCGTGCCAAGATGATGCTTAAGGTGTATGCTAACTTTGCGGAGAAGTATATGGCTGTGCCGGTGGTTCAGGGTGTTAAGAGTGAGACGGAGCGTTTTGCGGGTGCCTTGGATACGTACACCATAGAGGCTATGATGCAAGATGGTAAGGCGCTGCAGAGTGGTACGAGCCACTTCCTGGGTCAGAACTTCGGTAAGGCGTTTAATGTGCAGTTTATTAATAAGGAGAATAAGTTGGAGTATGCGTGGGCTACTTCATGGGGTGTTTCCACTCGTTTGATGGGTGCGCTCATCATGACGCATTCGGATGATAACGGTTTGGTTCTTCCTCCTATGCTTGCGCCTATCCAGGTGGTTATTGTTCCTGTGTATCGCAACGAGGAGCAGCTTAAGGCTATCGATGAGAAGATGGCGGGTGTTGTGGAGAAGCTTCGTAAGGCGGGTATTTCCGTTAAGTACGATAACAATGACAATAAGCGTCCGGGCTTTAAGTTTGCCGATTACGAGCTTAAGGGTATTCCGGTTCGCCTTGTGATGGGTGGTCGTGACTTGGAGAACAATACCATTGAGGTGATGCGTCGTGATACGTTGGAGAAGGAGACTCGTTCTTGCGATGGTATCGAGGAGTATGTTGAGAAGTTGCTTGAGGAGATTCAGGAGAATATCTTTGCGAAGGCTAAGGAGCGTTTGAACAGTCATATCTATGAGTGTGAGAGTTACGATGAGTTCAAGGCGCGTGTAAAGGATGGTGGTTTCTTCCTTTGCCACTGGGATGGTACTGCCGAGACGGAGGCGAAAATCAAGGAGGATACGCAGGCAACGATTCGTTGTGTACCGTTCGACGTGGAGCAGACTCCGGGTACGGATATGGTTTCCGGTAAGCCGGCAAAATATCGTGTTCTTGTTGCAAGATCTTACTAAATATTAGATAGGTATAGTAAAAAAGGGATGCGCTTTGTGGTGCATCCCTTTTTTTTATTGTGCTTTTCGAAGCGAGAACCTGGAGAGTTGTTCATCCTCATTGGCTATACAAGAAATAATAAAGGAGTAGACATTGTTTTGTTCTACCGCCGCCTCTATCAACGAAGCATCACCCGAAATACTGTATGTGATGCCCTCGCTGCGACGCTCCTTCTTTATCTTCAGCTCACCCGTCTGGAAACCCTGAAGGTTGCTGTATTCATGTACCAACGCTATCAGATTGGCAGCATCCATGTCCGAGATACCACCTAGGAGTGCTGTTTCTACGGCATCGCCATTCATGATGGCACGCAATACTCTGTTGATGGTGCTACGTAACTGTGCACGTTCATCCTCCGATACCTGCTGGTCGGCTGCCTGTTTGCGCATCTGATAACACTCCTCGATATGTGCTCCATCCGGGTGCCCATCTAGATACTGATCGTACGCTTCCACTGAATTAGTCTGCGTTGCATATACCCAGTCCAGTGAATCTATCTTTGTCTCTATCTCCTTGCGGTATGGCGTCTCCGGATACTGAATGAGGTAATCCTCGAACTGTGCCTTACTGCCGTACTGACACAAACGATTCCACGTTTCAATCTCCTTGTTCAGTGCCTCTAGGCGATCCTTCACCTCGTCCAAGTGGCGACTCTTGGGATACTTGTCGATGAAATCCTCGTAACTGAGAGGGTCCACACATCCATCGAGCATCTGATAGGCCATCTCCTCTTGCTTCTCCTCACTATTGTTCGTAAGATAGCAATAACCACCTATGGCTGCCAACAAAATGACGATGACTACACAGACAATGGTCCAGGCAGCCATATCCTTCTTCTTACCGTCGGACGGCTGAGGTTCACCGCCCTCCCGAGGTTGGGGGTCGGCTGGAGGCGTCGTCTCCGGTGCCTCCTCCTGCTTTGCCGACTGTGGAGAATACTTCAGCACATCGGCAAGTCTCACTCCGCAGTGAGGACATACGGGAGCTTTATCGCTCACCGTTCCACCACACTCCGGACATTTAATCAATGACATAATATTTGAATTAAAGGTTTATTTCAACAACTCGGAAAGAATAGCATCGAGCTTCTCACCATAGAGGTTGCTCGCAACAATCTGTCCGTTGGGATCCAACAAGATGGTGCAAGGAATTCCGGTTACGGCATACTGCTTGGCAGCCTCGCTCTCCCAACCCTTGAGGTCGCTTATGTGATTCCACGTCAACCCCAAATCCTTGATAGCCTTGGTCCACGCTTCCTTCTTAGTGTCGAAGGAGATACCCAGGACATCGAATCCCTTCTCGTGATACTTCTCGTATGCACGCTTCACATTGGGCAACTCACGACGGCATGGTCCACACCAGCTTGCCCAGAAATCTACGAGCAGGTAACCCTTGCCTACATACTCGGAGATGCGATGCATAACCCCCTCGGGATCCGCCATAGCCAAGTCTATGTAGTTCTTACCTACTCCACGCTTCTGCATACCCGCCAACTTACGGGCTACATTCTTATATATACGAGTACTTTCGTAGGTCTTGTTCTTATCCAGCACACCCTGAACCTCGTCGGTAGTGAGGTCATCGCCTATGTAATAAGCCATGAGCAAACCCACGAGATTGCTGCTGTTATCGTAAAAGCCCTGCTTGTAGATACCGTCCTCGGAATCGTAAAGAGCCTTTATCTCCACCGTATCGGCAGCAGTCAGTCCACTCTCCTTACCCGCCTCTATACGAGCCTTTATCTGCTTGTCCACCTCGGCAACCTTCTTGTTGATGGCTGCCAGACGCAAGTTGTCGGCAGAACCCTTTACCACGATGCCGTCTACAATCTCAACCGGAGTAGCATCGAGGAAGAAGGATACATTCTCCACGGAACGATCCTTGGAACCTAGGACACAGAGAGTTCCCGGCTCGCCGTTGGAAGTTCCGCTCAGTACAGCCTTACCCTTTTTAACGACTGCACTATCCACCTCGGAAGGAGCGACACGCAGTACAAGTGATTTACCCTCGGCAGCCTTGTTGCTTACCGTCACTTGATAATTGATGGCTGATCTCATAGCGCCGGTTCCCATCAACAGGAAAGAAACCAACAAAAGATTCTTCTTAATATTCATATCTATATCTATCTTTATATTCAACGGTTTATACTATCTATTTATTGTGTACGCAGTGTTAATTTACTACGTTTATTCGTGCCAACTGCAGGAGCATGGTCTTGCTGCCGGCGCGTGCAAAGTCTATTACTGCCTTGTAGGCACCGCCATCGTTGATGATTTCCTTCACCACTCCCCTGCCGAAGCGTTCGTGCTCCACGGTGTTGCCTACGGATATGTGCAGGAGGTCGCCACTGCTGCGTCGTACGGTGGCGGTAGTGAGTGCCTCCGTCGGCGTGTCTGTCTTGCGTACCGACCGTAACGTGGGAGGAGCCAATCTGCGCTCCGGCATTACGGATGCAGATGCGGGAGTGCGACGGATGGGAGTGTCGTCTCTAAAACTGTTTGCCGTCACCTTGCTCACACAATCGTCATCCAGTTCCCGCAGGAACCGACTGGGGCGACATACCTTGTAGTCGCCAAAGAGGAAACGCTGACGGGTATAGGACAAGCTGCACTCCTTCTCGGCACGGGTGATGGCTACGTAGAACAAACGTCGCTCCTCCTCTATGGCACGACGAGATTCCATGGCGCGGAACGAAGGGAAGAGTTCCTCCTCTATACCCACGATGAAGACGTAGCCAAACTCCAATCCCTTGGCCGAGTGAACGGTCATCATGGTGACCTTGTTGAGGTCTGTTTCATCATCCTGCACATCGGTTAGGAGGGATACCTCTTGCAGATAGTCGGACAGACGAGCGGGAGCATCGGCATCGATGCGGTTGCCCACGAAAGCACCCATGGCGTTAAGAAGCTCCTGAATGTTCTCGCGACGAGCCTCGTTCTCGGGAACTGCATCGCCTTGATACTCTGCCTGCAAACCACTCTCCTTGAGAATGGTACACGCCACATCGTAGGCATTCTCCTCCTGTGCCAGCGTACGGAAGCGTTCTATCAGCGTGTAGAAGGGTGTCAACTTGCGCACCAGCGCACTTTTCAGTCCGTAGCTCTCCGGCGAACCCAGCAACTGCCATACGGAACATCCGCTGCGAAAGGCTGTCTCCATGAGCGTGCGTACGGAGGTATCTCCTATGCCACGCTTGGGCACATTGACAGCACGCTTAAAAGCCTCCTCATCGTTGGGATTCACCGCCAAACGGAAGTAGGCTATCAAGTCCTTCACCTCCATGCGCTGGTAGAAGGACAGACCGCCATAGATGCGGTACGGTATGTCACGCTGGCGGAAGGTCTCTTCAAAGACACGACTCTGTGAGTGTGTGCGGTAAAGCACCGCTATATCACTGTAGGGCACATCGTTATGGGTATGCAGAGAGCGTATGCGCTTCATTACATAGAAAGCCTCGTCCTTATCGTTGGAGGCAGCATAGAGCGAGAGCGGTTCCCCCTCGTCGTTATGCGTGTACACCTTCTTGGGGATGCGATGCTCGTTGTGCGCAATAAGACTATTCGCCGCCTGCACTATCTTCTTGGTACTACGATAGTTGCACTCCAGTTTGAACGTCTTGGCCGATTTGTACAGCGAAGTAAACTGCAAGATATTATCTATCTCTGCCCCACGAAATCCGTAAATACTCTGGGCATCGTCGCCCACCACACATACCCGTTGGGTATTCTGTGTAAGTTTCCACACAATAGCGTGTTGTGCATAGTTTGTATCCTGATACTCATCTACCAAGACATAGCGAAAGCGGCGTTCATACTTATCGGCCACCTCGGGATGGTTATTAAAGAGCACATACGTATAGAGCAGCAAATCGTCGAAGTCCATAGCATCCGCCAGTCGGCATCGCTCCTGATACACCTTATATATATGTGCCACCGTTTCCGGCTCCACACCCTCCGGCAGTTTTATGCCACGCGTAGTCATGAAATCCTCCGGCAATATCAGCTTATTCTTGGCAGCACTGATGCACGCCGTCACCCCCTCCTTCTTTACCACCTTGGTATCCAGCCCCATATCACGAATGATAGATGCCACCAAGCTACGTGAATCCGTAGTATCGTAGATGGTAAAGCCGGCAGTGAAGCCCAGCTTATCCGCCTCCGTGCGCAGGATGCGAGCAAAGATTGAGTGGAAAGTACCCATCCACAATTGGGATGCCTGTTCATCGCCCACCATGCGTGCGATACGCTCCTTCATCTCCCGAGCCGCCTTGTTGGTAAAGGTAAGCGCCAAGATGGAATAAGGAGCCATCCCCTGCTCCAGGAGATACGCTATCTTATAGGTCAGCACCCTCGTTTTACCGGAACCGGCACCCGCCACCACCAGCGAAGGTCCCTCGTTATACATCACCACTTCTTTCTGTTTTTCGTTGAGCTCACGCAACAAATCGCACATCTTATTTCTTATATATTTTATATGATTCAATATTAATGCACAAAAATAGCACATTTATCTTATATAACCACCATAAAGCGGGAAATAAATTGCGGTTTGCAAAAAAAGCGCCCCTTCATGGTGCAGGGAACAAAATAAAATCGTACCTTTGCAATTGAAACAATTTCTTTAGATAAACTGAATGGAATTAATTTTAGCCACGACGCCCGACTTTTTTGTCGAGGAAGATAAGATAATAACATCGCTGTTTGATGAGGGACTCGATATGCTTCATCTCAGAAAGCCCGTATCGGAACCCATCTATGCAGAGAGGTTGCTTACTCTGTTGCCGACGGTATACCACAAGCAGATTGTGGTACACGACCACTTTTACCTCAAAGAAGAGTTCGGACTCAAGGGCATACAGCTAAACAAGCGCAATCCGGAGCCCCCTGCGGGATACAAGGGATACATAAGTCGCTCCTGTCACTCCATGGAGGAGCTGATGCAGTATAAGAAGACAGTGGATAACGTAATACTCAGTCCCGTGTACGACAGCATATCCAAGTGGGGTCGCAAGGCGGCATTCACCCCGGAAGAACTCACCGAGGCAGCCCGTAAAGGATGGATAGACAAGCAGGTATTTGCCCAGGGCGGCGTATCGCTGGAACACATCCGTGAACTGGAGTCCTACGGCTTCGGAGGCGTTGTTATTCTGGGAGATATATGGAATAGGTTCAAGGTTCACTCGAACATAGATTTCAAGGAACTGATATCCTATTTCAAGAAATTGAGAAAGGAGATTAAATAAAATCACAACTAATTATATTCACACACAATGAGCAATAATTCGTATATGGTATTTTCCGGAACCAAGACAAGATACTTGGCGGAAAAAATCTGTGCAGAACTGAACATCCCCATGGGTAACTTGGTGATTAACCACTTTGCCGATGGAGAATTTGCCGTGTCATACGAGGAGTCTATCCGCGGTAAGAACGTGTATCTGGTACAGAGCACATTCCCGAATTCCGACAATCTGATGGAACTGTTGCTGATGATTGATGCAGCAAAAAGAGCGAGTGCGAGAAGTATATGCGCCGTGGTTCCATACTTTGGATGGGCACGACAAGACAGAAAGGACAAGCCGCGTGTATCCATCGGTGCCAAACTGGTGGCCGATATGTTGAGCGTAGCGGGCATAGACAGATTGATAACAATGGATCTGCATGCCGACCAGGAGCAGGGTTTCTTCGATGTCCCTGTAGATCACTTGTATGCATCGAGTGTGATGCTCCCCTATCTGCAAACATTGCAGCTGGAGAATTTGTGCATCTGTGCACCGGATGTAGGTGCTTCCAAGCGTGCTAGCACGTACAGCAAGTACCTGAAGTGCCCGCTGGTGCTGTGTAACAAAACACGTGCCAAGGCCAACGAGGTGGCTTCCATGCAGATTATCGGTGATGTCAAGGACATGAACGTGGTGCTGGTGGACGATATGGTGGATACAGCAGGTACCATCACCAAGGCTGCCGACCTCATTATGAAGAATGGTGCACGCAGCGTGCGTGCGGTGGCTTCACACTGTATCATGAGCGGTCCTGCAAGCGAACGTGTACAGGAGTCGGCACTCAAGGAGATAGTGTTCACGGATTCCATTCCGTACACCAATCGCTGCAACAAGGTGAAACAGATATCCGTTGCGGGCATTTTTGCTTCGGCTATCCGTTGCGTTGAGGAAAACCGTTCTATTTCAGGCGAATACTTGATTTAATAGCCGGGAACGACTAGATAACGAGAGCCGGAAGGTACAGTCTGCCTTCCGGTTTTTTTTAGCTTTTTGCAAAAAAAAGGACATTTTTTGATGGTTATGTCCGTGCAATATATTATATTTGCATCGTGGAAACTCTTCTAAACATAATAAAGGAACTTCTTGAGGCGCAAAACTACGCTCAGATACCGGGCTTAGGTCGGTTCTACTATCAGGAGGTTACAGCGCGACGGAGTAAAAAGCAGAATACGATTACTCCTCCGTGCCGTATGCTGGTATTTAGCGATGAATCGTCCAAGAACAATCAGCAGTTCATAGAGCACTTTGCGGAGCATGAGCATTGCAATCTTTTCAATGCTGCGACGGAGGTAAGTAGCTTGGTGACGCACATAAAGCAGGCATTAAAGTCTCGGGGGACATATTATCTCGACAGCATAGGTACGCTCATAGATGCAAACAACAAAACGTGCTTCCAGCCGGATGTGGCGGATGTGTTTTGGGAGGATATGTATGGGTTGCGAGTACTCACCATGGAGCCGCTGGCTACCAAGAACAGTTCGCTTCCCAAGTTGCACCGTGCTGCACCTACGCATGGGGAGCAGATTACGGAGGAGAGTAAACACAACTGGACCATTCACCTTAATAAGAGAAAGGTGGGTTATGTGATGGGTGCTGTGGCTACGCTCCTGGTTCTGGTATGCTTGTCCATCCCGTTGACGGAGAAGTACCACATTGGCTTTGCATCGCTGCACAATATATTCTGCTCTACGGTGGTAGATACGTTCAATGAGAATAGTAACCGCAATGCGGATTCTTCTATTACGTACGAACCGATTGTGCAGGTTCCGGGTAGTGAAACGGCAACCGCCACATCTGTGTCTACGTCTACATCTGCATCTATGGATAGCGTTGCAGCGGTAGATGCTCCGGTCGAGGAGGTAACTTCCGGAGAGGAGGATGCAAAGAATGTAAGATACAAGGGAATTATCTCGGAAGAGGAACTTCTTGCCAAACATAAATCATTGGTAGACAACGGCAAACTTCCATCCGTTAAAACCAATACTTCAACAGGAACCAACCCGCCCTCTACTCCTGCTACTAAGGATGCAGCTGCAAACACCGCTGCAAAGAAAGAGGTGAAAGCTTCCCCGAAGGCAGCCGAAAAGACGTCTCCTAAGGCAAGCGAAACGGCTGCGGTCAAGAAAGAAGAAACTGCTTCGAATATTGATTCCAAGTCTACTTCCAAGGCTGATTCCAAGACAACTCCAAAAGTTGATTCTAAAGCTACTCCAAAAGTTGATTCCAAGACTACTCCCAAGGTTGCGGAGGCGAAGACTACCGAGGTAAAGAACTCCGGAGAGCAAGCAACTTCCGGTCGCTACACCATCGTATTGGCAAGTGCCGTAACCGAGAAGAACGCCGATGAATTTATAGAGAGACTCAAGAAGAATGGCTACAAGGATGCCAAGAAATACAAGAAAGGTTCTATGCTGCGTGTTGTTTACTCCGGCTTTGCCAGCGAGAATGAAGCTAGAACACAGCTCAAGAAACTGCGTGGTAACGAACCGTTCGACCAGGCTTGGGTGTATGAGATGAAATAATTGAACTACTTTTATTTACGGATAGATATATGAAGAGAGTAAGATGTCCTAAGTGCGACAATCACATAACATTCGACGAAACAAAATACGAACCCGGACAGTCACTGGTGTTCGAGTGTGAGGTGTGCCACAAGCAGTTTGGCATACGTATAGGTGTTTCCAAGTTACAGCAAACCCGCAAGGACGAGAAGAAGTACGGACTTGAAGAGGAGGAGCAGAAAGAGGCTCTGGGCAGCGTTGTGGTGGTAGAGAATGTTTTTCACTACAAGCAGATTATCCCCTTATACGAAGGCGACAACGTCTTTGGACGCTACGTAAAAGGAACATCCATAAATGCTCCGATAGAGACGGTGGATCCCAGTGTGGACACACGCCACTGTGTTATCACCGTGCGCAAGAACAAGCAAGGAGGCTACCGTTTCATCCTGCGCGATGACAATAGTACCACCGGAACCTTCTACATGAGTGAGATTCTAGGTCCCAAAGAGACGGTAAATATGGAAGATGGCGGTATTATAACCATAGGCGCTACAACCATGATTTTCCGGGAGAAGAAGGAGGAAGAGGAAGCATAAAACAATAATGGTGGACGTATGAAAGAGAATCATAGTCCACCATTTTTTGACAAAAAGCATTCATAATAAAATTTGCTTACTTGAGAGCGAATACCGGCTCCTTCTCATCGCCGGAGACATTCAACTTCTCCTCACGAAGCAACCAGCCAATACCAAGGTAGAGATCCTTGTCGCATTTTACCTTAGCAGCCTTCTTCAGGTCTTTCACGTTCAGTTCACCTTTCTCGTTGAGCGCGGTCCAAATCTGACCTGCTACAACACCTGCTTTTTCAAACATAGTACTTTTAATTTATAATTAGAAATATGCTCCACTGACTATGGAGTGGTTAAAAAACCGATGCAAAAGTACGAAATTTTCTATATTTTACAGTATTTTTTAGGAAAATAATGAATTTATTTGATTTTTATCAATCAAAAAGCTGTTTTCTAAGGGATTTTGAGTAACTTCGCAGTGGAATAACAGAAATTAGACGATATATGAAGACACATTTTACACTCTCCGCTCTGGCAGCCCTATTGCTAGTGTGCAGCTGCCAGGAGAACATAGATGAGCGCATAGCACGTGAGGCTGCGGAATACACTCGCCGCAACTGTCCCAACCGTATGGACAACCTGGTACTGGACAGTATGGCATACAATGCTGGCACACGCACCATAACCTATTACAACACACTGGGTGACAACGTAGATGTCAACTCCGTTCGCCAAAGAAGCGAGGAGATGACGGAGGCGGTACGCAAGAATGTAAAGGAGGATTTGGCAATTAAATATTACAAAGAGAATGAGGTTATCTTCCAGTACATTTACCGCAGCAACGATGGCAAAGACACTGTCCTAAACATCCGTATCACTCCGGAAGACTACAAATAAAGATTTACCCATTATCCACCACCCCCTGTATATGGTGGACAAATGCATGACAACTGAAAAGGGATTCAACCCAAGCGATTGAATCCCTTTTATATTGCACCCTAAGCAGAAGCCTACTCAGCGGCAGCTTTTTCGCGAGCAAGTTGCTCTATGGCACGGCACAACTGGTCGGGGCAAGAGGTAGGTTTGTTACCACAGCGAATGCCGTTCAAACGCTCAATCACCTCGTCCATCTTGCGACCTATAACCAACTTACTAATACCCTGAAGGTTGCCATTGCAACCGCCAAAGAAGCGAACGTTGGTGATAACACCCTGCTCCTCCTCCACCAAGATTTCGGAGCTACACGTGCCCACCGTCTTATATGCAGTCTTCATATTACTCAGCTACCTCCTCGGGCTTCATGTTAGTATAAACGTTCTGCACGTCATCGAACTCCTCCAAGCGCTCCACCATCTTGTCGATGACCTCACGCTGCTCCGGAGTTACATCCTTCATATCGTTCGGAATGTAAGTGAACTCACCACCGACATCCTCGAAACCGCCCTCCTCCAGATACTTCTGGATAGCGCCATAGCTCTTGGGATCACCATAGATAGTGATGGTACCCTCCTCCTCGTTCTCGTCGAACTCATCGTCCACACCGAAATCGATCAAGTCCAGGATCATCTCCTCCATGTCCATACCGTCCTTCTTCTTGAAGGTGAAAACACAACGATGGTCAAAGAGGAAAGCCAGTGAACCGGTAGTACCCATGTTACCACCGAACTTGTTGAAGATAGAACGCACATCGGCTACGGTACGAGTTGTGTTATCGGTCAGTGTATCAACGAATACAGCCACACCGTGAGGACCGTATCCCTCGTAAGTCATACCCTTGTAATCGCTCTGATCCTTACCCATAGCGTTCTTGATAGCACGCTCAATGTTGTCCTTAGGCATATTCTCACGCTTACAAGTAGCGATGATAGAACGCAGTGCCGGGTTGTTCTCAGGCTCCGGACCTGCTGCCTTTACAGCGATTGCAATCTGCTTGCCCAGACGGGTAAATGTCTTAGCCATGTGTCCCCATCTCTTGAGCTTGGTAGCTTTACGATATTCAAATGCTCTTCCCATTGGATTATATGTATATATTTTTATTAATAATTCGGTTGTCTATTCCTTATCTCAGCTTAGCGCCAAGCTTGTCCTGCAAGCCCTTCACGATGGCAGCCATAATCTTCTCTATCTGCTTATCGTTGAGCGTCTTGTTCTCATCCTGGAGGATGAAGTTCACAGCGTAACTCTTCTTGCCTGCCTCCAGGTTCTTACCCTCGTACACGTCGAAGAGTTTCACCTCCTTCAGGAGCTTCTTCTCGCAAGAATAAGCTATCTTCTCTATCTCCACAAAGTCTATGTTCTTGTCGAGCAAGAGAGCCAAGTCGCGACTCACTGCCGGGAACTTACTCAATTCCGTATAAGTCACCTTGTTGTTCTTGATAGCCTTCATCAGGAGTTTCCAGTTGATGTCGGCGTAGAACACCTCCTCCTCTATATCGAAAGACTTGAGAATCTTCTTCTTCACCGGACCGAAGGCAGCTATCACCTTACCGCCGCGGTTGCGTATCTCCACACTCTTGGAGAAGATGTCACTCTGACCCTCGGCAAACACCGTAGCACCCAGGTTCAAGCCCACACGCTTAAAGATGTTCAAGAGATAACCCTTCAGTTCATAAATAGAGCTATCCTCGTCGGCATGCGCCCAAGAACCGGACACACGTTTGCCGGTGAGCCACAAGCCCAAGTGATATTCCTCACTGTAGGCATCCAGCACGTGCTTTATCACCTCCGGATCTCTACTGCTGCTCACACCCGGAATAATGTCCGGACACTTCTTCTCCTTGTGGAAGAAGTACACATTACCAAACTCAAAGAAAGATACATCGCCGTTCTTGCGCTTAGCATTGCGTGAGATGCTCTCCAAACCGCCGAACAAAAGCGTCTGACGCATAGCGTTCAAGTCGCTACTCAGCGGATTGAGCAACTTCACCAAGTTCTCTGCCGGATAGGAAGCCAACTCATCGTAGTAGGCACCACGCTGCAGGGAGTTGTTCAGAATCTCGTGGAAACCGCAACCTACCAACTGCTCGCCCACCAAGTTCTGCAACTTATGGCTGCTGTCGGCATCGCCCTTCACGCTCAAGCTACTCTTCAGCGTGGTAGGAATCTCCACGTTATTGTATCCGTAGATGCGGAGAATATCCTCCACCACGTCGCACGGACGTTGTACATCCACACGATATGCCGGAACCACGAGGTCGAGTCCCTCGGCATCCTCCTTCTCTATCTTCATCTCCAGAGCGGTGATGATAGTCTTCACCATATCGACAGGTATCTCCTTACCTATCAGACTATTTACATAGCTATACTTAATGCTTACCTTGAAGTCCTCGATGGGCTGCGGATAGATGTCTTTTATCTCCATTGATACCTTACCGCCAGCCAACTCCTTGCACAGAATAGCCGCCTGCTTCAAGGCGTAGATGGAACCGTTGGGGTCTATACCACGCTCGAAACGGAAGCTAGCATCCGTACTCAAGCCATGGCGACGAGCACTCTTACGAATCCACGTAGGATTGAAGTAGGCACTCTCCAAGAGCACATCCTTGGTTGTCTCATAGGTACCGGAACCCTTACCGCCAAACACACCGGCGATACACATAGGCTCCTCCACGTTGCAAATAGCCAAGTCCTTATCGCTCAACTTATGCTCCACACCATCCAGCGTGACAAAGGGAGTACCCTCGGGCATGGTCTTCACCACCACCTTCTTACCCTTAATCATGTCCGCATCAAAGCAGTGAAGCGGCTGACCGTAGGCAAACATTATATAATTCGTGATGTCCACAATGTTGTTGATAGGGCGCAAACCAATGATACGCAGCTTGTTCTGCAACCATTCCGGACTCTCCTTCACCTCGCAACCCGTAATGGAAACGGCAGCGTAGCGAGGGCAAGCCTCCCCGTTCACCACCTCCACATCTATCTCCATATCGTGATTATCCACCGCAAAAGCATCGCAGGAAGGACGATGGATGGAAGTCTCCTTACCGTTGCGCACCAACCAAGCATAGAGGTCGCGTGCCACACCGTAGTGAGAACAAGCATCCGCACGGTTCGGAGTGATATCCACCTCAATCAAGTAATCACTCTTAAGATTATAATACTCGGCAGCAGGAGTACCCGGAACCGTCTCGGCAGGCAACACAATGATGCCGGAGTGGTCGGTACCCACACCTATCTCATCCTCGGCACAAATCATACCGTTGCTCTCCAAGCCGCGAAGTTTGGACTTCTTTATGGTGAAGCACTCATCGCCATCGTACAACTTAGTACCAATGGTAGCCACCATAACCTTCTGTCCGGCAGCCACATTGGCAGCACCACAGACTATCTGTACGGGGTCACCGGAACCAACGTTTACCGTACACACGTGCATATGGTCCGAATTGGGATGCGGTTCACAGGTGAGCACCTCGCCCACAACTATGCCGGCCAGACCGCCCTTGACGCTCTGAACCTCTTCTACGCTGCCCACCTCGAGTCCCTCGGACGTGAGTGCGTCGGCTACCTCCTGAGCAGTCAAATCAAAGTCGACATACTCCTTCAGCCAATTATAAGATATATTCATGTTATATTTGTTTATTTTTTATTCCACTATAAATGAATGCGCAAAAGTACACATTTTTTGGCAAACAGCCAAAAGTTTCACCTAGAAAGGTACATCTCCACCGGTAGCAACGCCAAATGGGACGTCGTTGACGGGGGGTATATCGTTTACATCGAAGGTATCTATGCTGTTCATGCGCGAAGATTGTGCACCTCGCTGACCTCCGTTTTCGGTGGGTGGCGGCACAAAGTCGCCCTCGGACATATCCAGGAAGCGTGCATACTCGTTGCGGAAGCGCATACGCACGGTACCCACGGCACCGTTACGGTGTTTGGCAATGATGAATTCGGCCACACCATGCATATCGTGACCATGCTCATCCTCGTATATCTTGTAGTACTCGGGACGGTGGATGAAGCACACCATATCGGCATCCTGCTCTATGGCTCCGGACTCACGCAAGTCACTCAGCTGCGGACGTTTACCATCTATTCCTTCACGTGATTCTACACCACGGTTCAACTGACTCAAGGCAATAATCGGGATGTTCAGTTCCTTTGCCAGTCCCTTGAGAGAACGAGAGATGGTGCTCACCTCCTCCTGTCGACTGCCAAAGGCCATTCCGCTGGCATTCATCAACTGGAGGTAGTCTATAAGGATAAGTTTCACGCCCTTCTCACGTACCAGTCGGCGTGCCTTGGTGCGAAGCTCGAACACCGAGAGCGATGGCGTATCGTCTACGTACAACGGTTTGCCACGCATCTTGGCGGCTCCCAAGTCGAAGTTTTTCCACTCCTCATCGTCCAGTCTACCGCTTTTAAGTTTCTCACCCTTCAGCTCACACACGTTGACCAGCAGACGGTTAACCAACTGCACGTTGCTCATCTCCAAAGAGAACATAGCCACCGGTTCCTGGTTATCTATAGCAATCTTGCGCGCCATGGAGAGAACAAACGCCGTCTTACCCATAGCAGGACGAGCCGCTATAATCACCAGGTCGCTGTTCTGCCAACCGTTGGTCACCTTGTCTATACCCTCGAAACCGCTCGACAGACCACTCAATCCATCCTTACGCGCCGCCGCCTTGTGCAACATATCGTACGCCTCGTCCAGCACCGGGTCTATCTGCGTATAGTCCTTTTTCATGTTTTGTTGGGAGATGGTAAACAACTTACCCTCAGCCTCCTGCATGAGTTCATCTATATCAATGGTTTCATCAAAAGCCGACGTCTGGATAGCCCCCGTAAAGGCAATTAGCTCGCGTGCCAAATGCTTCTGAGCAATGATACGAGCATGGTATTCCACGTGAGCGGAAGAAGCAATCTTGTTGTTGATGGTCGTAATGTAAACCAGTCCTCCCGCCTCCTCGAGCTTACCCGTATGGCGCAGTTCCTCAATGATGGTGAGGACATCCACCGGTTTCTGGTTGAAGTTGAGCGTGCGCACCGCCTCGAAGATGGCAGCATTCTTGGGATCGTAGAAACTCTCCGGTTTCAAGATTTCGCTCACTATCGAGTAGGCATCCTTATCTATCATGAGGGCACCTATCACAGCCTCTTCGAACTCCAGTGCCTGGGGCTGTATATGTCCGTACGCATCCATGCCGGGTGCCTGCGGAGCTTTTCTTCTTGTAGTGTTTCTGCTGACTGGCATACTTATTCCTTTCTTATACGGGATGCAAAATTACAAAATCTGAAACAAAAATTCGAAGAAAAGCGAAAGAAAAAACGGTGGAGATAAAACAAAAGCGAAAAAAAAGATGTAATTTTGGGGCGCCGAAAACAAATACATTATATATATGATTACATATCCAAATGCAAAAATAAACTTGGGACTGAGTGTTGTGGAAGATCGTGCCGACGGTTATCACAACCTGGAGACGGTGTTTTACCCCATTCCGCTGTGCGACCGACTGGAGGTTACACTCCAGGACGAGGAGATGCGTGAACGTACGGGTGGCAAACTGATTTTTCAGCAAGACGGTATGCTGCTCAACGATGGCGGACAGCTGGAGAAGAACCTGGTGGTACGTGTGCTGCGCATGGTTCAGGAGAGATATGGCGTAACGGATGCCTTGACGGTACACCTCAAGAAGGTAATCCCCTCGGGTGCCGGTCTGGGGGGTGGCTCAGCAGATGCCTCCTTCATGTTGAAGATGCTGGTGGAGATGTTTCGCCTGCCGCTGTCCACACAGGAGATGATAGACCTGATGGCGACGGTTGGAGCCGATTGCCCCTTCTTCATCCTGAACCGTCCGGTGTTTGCCCGCGGGATTGGTGAGATTATGGAGGAGATTCCGTTGTCGCTGAAGGGCTATCACCTGGTATTGGTGAAGCCGGAAGATCACATCTCCACATCGGAGGCGTTTGCCAATATCGTATCACACTATCCGGAGGATCGTGTAGCGAACACCATCCGTCGTCCGGTGGAGGAATGGCGGGGAAGACTGGTAAACGATTTCGAAGCATCCATCTTTCCGCAGCATCCCACAATCGTAGATATAAAGGAAACGCTCTACCGCAAGGGGGCTGTTTTTGCTACCATGACGGGAAGCGGCAGTAGCGTGATTGGACTCTTTAAAATGCCTCCAACGGGGGTAAAAGAGACGTTCAAGTCGCATTTTTACTACGAAAATGAACTTTTTTGAAAGTTTTTTCGCAAAACATTTGGTGGATTCAAAAAAATGCCCTACCTTTGCAACCGCAAACGAGAAACAAGCGTCCTTAGCTCAGTTGGTAGAGCAATTGACTCTTAATCAATGGGTCCAGGGTTCGAACCCCTGAGGGCGTACAAAAGAAGGAATCAAGAAATTGGTTCCTTCTTTTTTTACGTAAACATCCACGTGATTATCTACCCCTGTGTATCGTGCATATCCGGAACTATAATATCCTCGATACGGCAGCATTTTACTCCGTAATCTTTTGGGGTATTCAATAAAAAATTGTACTTTTGCCCCGCAATACAGAAAAAACATACTAAATTAACAACGAAATGAATGTAAACAAATGGATGCTACTAACAGGCGTATGCTTGTGGTATGCCAATGTCCACGCACAGAGTTTTACGTGGATATCCAGTTCCGAACAAGAAACTTGGAAAAAACAGAAAAACGTCTCCCTACACGCCGCAAAAGGCACAGCCGATGTAACGGTTACGGAGCCGGCAGCAACAGCCCGTCCCTTCAAGGCATGGGGCATAACGTTCAACGAGTTGGACTGGGATGCCCTCTCCCTACTCACCCGTGACGAGCAAGATGAGATACTCCGGCGTGTGTTCTCCCCCCAAGGCGAACTACGAGTGAACCGCGGACGCATCTCCATGGGAGCCAACGACTACGCACGTTCCTGGTACAGCTGCGACGAAGTGCCGGGCGACTTGGAATTGCGCTACTTCAACATAGAGCGCGACAAGCAAACCATCATTCCTTTCATCCGTGCGGCACAGAAGTACAACCCCGACATCACCTGCTGGGTATCCCCCTGGTGTCCACCTTCCTGGATGAAGGTGAATCACAACTATGCCGTACTGAGCAGCGACAAGAACGACCTGCCCGAGAAGATGAACTACCTACTCTACGGCAAAACTGGCGGACAGACGGACGCCAACGAGATGCAGTTCGAAGGTGAGCGCAAGGGACTATTCCCCAAAAAACTAGCCACCACGGATTTCTTTGTCCAAGACCCTCGCTACCTATACGCCTACGCCGAGAGCTTCTGTAAGTTCATCGACGCCTACAAGGAGCAAGGCGTCAACATAGATATGGTAATGTACCAGAACGAAGCCTACAGCTACACCCCCTACCCCGGATGTGCATGGACCGCCGAGGCTACCATTCGCTTCAACAAGGAGTATCTGGCACCACGTCTGCGAGAGCGTCATCCGGAAGTAAAGCTCTACTTGGGTACGCTGAATACCAATCGTCTGGACCACGTACTCTCCATTCTGCAAGACGACACTCTCCGCTCGCAACTCGTGGGCGTAGGTCTGCAATGGGAAGGAAGACAGATACTCCCCACGCTGCACGAGAAGTACCCGGAGCTGCACTTCGTGAGTTCCGAGAGTGAGTGTGGATGGGGCAGCTTCGACTGGCGTTCGGCGGAGCACACCTTTGAGTTGATAAACCACTATCTAGGCAACGGATGCGATGAATACAACTTCTGGAACATGATACTGACGGACAGTGGTGTAAGCACCTGGGGATGGAAGCAGAATGCCCTCATCCGTGTGGACAGTAACACACGCAAGGCCACCTATACGCCGGAGTACTATGCGGCACGTCACTACTGTCAGTTCATTGCCAAGGGTGCGCTGCCGGTGGCATACAAGTCGGAAGGTGCGGACAAGAAGCCTGTGCTCGTCTATAAGGATACGCACGAAAAGCTCATCATTGTGGCCGGCAACTTCCAAGACTCGCCCCAGAACCTCACGGTGAAGATAAAGGGCAAAATGCTACAAGTAACACTCCCCGCTCACTCCATGAATAGCTTCGTGGAGTAAGAGAGGGCGCAAA
>CAYOKO010000018.1:0-22481 GCA_964404555.1 uncultured Bacteroidaceae bacterium
AGGATATGCCGACGGATCCGTTTATGTTGATGAGTTTCATCAACATGAAGTTGCGCGATTTCTATCCGGGCTTGGATGCGCTTTGCGAGGACTTGGGGATAGAACGTGGTGAGTTGGAGGGAAAACTGCTAACGGCAGGGTTCGAGTACAACGAACAACAGAATAAATTTTGGTAATTTTATACAACGAAAACGGGATGCACACTTCATGGGTGTTGCATCCCGTTTTTTTATTGTATGCTCTACGGTACGTTACTCGTCTCCGATGCGGGGATCGAGGTCGAACAAGTCTTCGGCTGCCATGATTTTCTGCATAAACGTGTTTGCCTCTGCTCTACCACGAACATGACGGAAATCTACCTGCGGGGTTATTTCACCCGGTTCGCCGTTGCCACAAACGCCGAATCCCACCAATGTTGTTTCGCCTTCGAACTCCTTGAGTCCGTCTTGATAAATCTTATCGCGGAGGAACTTAAACTTGTCTTCACCCTCGCGAAGGATGTTCTCCAGGTCCAGGCGGTTGCACTTGCGCAGCACACGCCTACACGCCCATATCCACTCCAGGTCGTTGGATGCCTGCGTGGTACGCTTCCACCAGTAGGGCACCGCCTCGTACATGGGTTTCGCATGCTCCCTGTCTATTATCAACAAGTGCATAAAACGGCGGAAGGCTTCCTCCGGGAAGATGAGTCCACCGAAGTCGCGCCATGGCACATCGTCCTCCTTGTCCGGAATGACGTAGTCGCTCACGTGTATGCTGCTGTCATCGAACACGTTGCCGGAACCTTCTTCTATGTAGTAGTTCTCAAGGTTCAACTTCTCGTTTATCTCCTCATCGCTGTATGCGCTAAGTCCCTCGGGGAAATTTCGGCGCAGCAGGGCTGCGAAGTATGCCGAAATAATGGCTACGTAGTTCTGTAAGCCTTTTCTACAGGCTCTATCCGTGAGGTGTAATCCCCGGTAGGTGCGATTGAGGTTCGGCTTCTCCATATACGCTTGTAGGAGCTGTACGGAGTCTATAATGCTGTTTATGGTGAAGGGGGTAAACATCTGGTAGCTGATGACATCGTTGGAGTATTCACTCTCCGCACGTTTGTCTCGCAAGGGCCACTTGGCACGGTCGCGGTAGAGTCCTATGCTGGTAGCTGCCACGCCGGGGATGAGGTACTCGCGTCCCTCCTCTTCTATGATGTAGGAGAAGGGGAAGGTTGTGGTGTCTATGTGTACCTTGTGGTGCCCCATAACCATGCTGTAGGCTCCTACGTGTACGGGCAATAGCATGTGGGAGGAGGAGGCTGTCTTGCATCCTCGCTGCAACACGCCGGCGTGGTGTGGTCCTAGCTTGTAGGCATGGTTGCTCTGGTTGGTGCCCGAACCGGCGTTGTAGAAGGAGAAGTTGCAACCTATGAGCAGTGTGCTCTTGTGGTGCGATACGGTGTAGGGGCCTGCCAGTACGGAACAGGCTTCGCCGTTCTCGAAGTGGCAGTTGGAGGCGAAGACGCAGTCGGTTGCGGTGAATCCGTTGGTTACTACGGTACCGGAACCTACGAAACAGCGGGTGAGGGTGGCTCCTTGGCTTACCGTGGCGCCTTCTACCACCAAGGAGTCCTTCACGGTTACACCGGCTCCTATGTGTACGTTGGGTCCGTAGCATCCGCAGTTCTCGAGGAGGATGGCGCCCTCCACCATGTCATCGTTGTCCAGGCGTACACTGCGCAGGGCTTGTGTGTTGACAATAACGCATCGTTCGCCTATGAAACCATTCAGGCGACGTTCCTGCTTTACCACGTCTTCTACGAGCGGGGTGTAGTAGTGTTGGAACGTTGCGTCGCTGGCTATATATGCCTGGCAGTAGGCTTCTTGGGAGCTTAGGTAGGGGTGAATGGTTATCTCGCGGCCACCGGTCTCGGAGAGGACGGATACCTTCACACCGCTACCAAAGGTGGAGGGTTCGGGGGTTATTATGCTGCCTACGTTTTCTATGTAGGTGCCTCGTCCTATCTCGTAGTTGGATATGCCTTGGTGTACATCGCATATATAGCAGTTGGTGCCTACGAAGACGTTGCGGAGGGTGACACGGCGCAACTGTGCGTGCTTGGTGAAACCGCCGTAACTTACCTTACCGGAAAGGCGGGATACTGTTACTTGTCCCTGGAAGTTGACGTCGTGAATATAGGGGATGGAGGGGGGGTCTATGAGGTTGACCAGCGACCAATCCTCGGCGGTGCATCCTTGCTGCTCCAACCGTGCTATCTGTTCTTGTGTAATCATTCCTTTTTTATTTCGTATAAAGTTTTTATCGTGCAAATTTAATTTATTCTTTTTAAATGGCGAAAAAGAGAGGAACTTTTCTTACTTTTGCAGGTTGAAATATTTTATAGGCTACAAAAATGACTACACAGGAGGTGGATAAAACCGGAGAATCGCTCAAGAACAAGACGGCTAAGGGACTGTTTTGGGGTGGCATGAGCAATGCGCTCCAACAGGTGCTGGGGGCTGCCTTTGGCATAATATTGGCTCGTAAGCTGAGTCGTGAGGATTATGGATTGGTGGGTATGCTTACCATCTTTTCGCTCATAGCCAACTCTCTACAGGAGAGTGGCTTTACATCGGCTATTGCCAACATCAAGGAGATTCGTCACCGTGACTACAATGCGGTATTCTGGTTTTCTACCTTGGTGGGTTGCACGCTCTACCCCATTCTCTACCTGGCGGCTCCGCTGATAGCGCAGTTCTACGGCAAACCGGAGTTGTGTGGTCTTGCCCGGTTGCTCTTTATATGCATCCCCATCGCTTCGCTGGGTACGGTGCAGAGTGCGTATCTCTTTCGCAACCTCATGGTGCGCGAGCGTTCCATAGCCATGCTGTCGGGACTGGTGGTATCGGGCATCTGCGGTGTGGCTATGGCGTGCAACGGTATGGCGTATATGGGTATTGCGGCGCAGCAGATTATCTACGTGCTGGTGTGTACGGTGGTGTGCTGGTATCTGTCGCCGTGGCGTCCCAGATGGGAGTTTACGTTCGAACCTATCCGCAAGATGTTCGGATACAGCAGCAAGCTCTTGATTACGAACATCATCAATATAACGAACAACAACCTCATGACCATTATCCTGGGTACTCGTTACCCTAGTGACATTGTGGGCGACTACACGCAGGCCAACAAGTGGGTCTACATGGGGCACTCACTCATAACGGGTATGGTGACGGGGGTGACGCAGCCGGTGATGTCGAGCACTACCAACGAGGCGGAGCGACAGGTGCGTATCTTCCGTAAGATGATGCAGTTCACGGCGTTCATCTCCTTCCCTGCCATGTTGGGGCTGGCGTATATAGCGCCGGAATTTATTCTGCTGACCATTGGTGCCAAGTGGTTGCCTTGCATTCCTATCTTCCGCATTCTGTGCATCAGCGGGGCGTTTATTCCGTTGTCGGCGTTGTACTACAACACCATTCTTAGTAAGAAACATTCCAACATATATATGTGGAACATTGCGTGCTTGTGTGTCACCGAGTTGGCTGCCATGTACGGTTTGCGGGAGCAGGGGTTCATGGTGATGATATCGGTGTATGCCACGATTAATATCCTGTGGATGTTTGTATGGCATTTCTTCACGGCTCGATATGTGGATATAAAGCTGCGTTACCTGCTGCACGATATGCTTCCTTTTATTGTCACGGCTCTGCTGGGCATAGGGGTGGCTACCTTCGTAACCGGCAGACTGGAAGCTCTTTATCTGGTACTCCCGGCAAAGATTCTGGTGGTGGCGGTGGTGTACATAGGTGCCATGCATCTCTTGGGGATGGAGATCTACAGGGAGAGTCTACAGTATGTAAGAGAGAGGGTGTGCAAAGGAAAAAAGAAATAGGGTGAAAGATGTGCGACATATCGTAAACTCTAAACTTCTATAAAAGGCAAAACGGAAACTTGTACAAGTGAAATAAAAATTGTATCTTTGCAGCGGAACAAAGTTTATATTAAAACCTAAAATTATGGAAAGTTTACCGTTATGGTCGCTTATCCCCTTTGTGCTCATGCTACTGACGATTGCCGTAGGGCCGTTGGTGGCGGAACATTGGTGGGAAAGCAACAAAAACAAGTTTATTGTGTCAGTGGTACTGAGTGTGCCCATCATCGTGTATTTTCTCTATCTGGGACTGGGACACGAACTGGAACACCAAGTCTTCTACGACTACGTTCCCTTCATAGTGCTTCTCTTGGCACTGTTTATTGTAACGGGTGGTATTCACTTGAGTGGTAACATACAGGCCACTCCTATCACAAACACTATTATACTCGCCATTGGTTGGGTGAGTGCCAGTATCATGGGAACTACGGGTGCGGCTATGTTGTTTATTCGCCCGCTCATCTCTATCAACCAGGAACGTAAATACCGTGTTCACACCATTTTGTTCTTCATTGCGCTGGTTGCCAACTGCGGTGGTTTGCTCTCTCCGCTGGGCGATCCTCCCCTCTTTATGCTCTACCTGCGTGGTGCTCACTTTACGTGGTTTGCCGGCATGATGCGTGAGTGGATGTTTACGGGTCTTGTGCTCATGGCTATCTATTTTGCGCTGGATAAGTACCTGTATTACAAGAAGGAGCCGGAGGAGAATCTACAAGAGGATCGTGACCACATAGCTCCGCTCCGTCTGGGTGGTTCTCTCAACTTTGTGTGGCTTGCTGCCATTGTATTGGCGGTGGCTTTCATCAATGCAAGCTACATACCGGAGATGGGACAGAAGGATGCACCTATCTATGTGCAGTTCCTGCGTGAGATTGTGTTGCTGTTCATCAGCGTACTCTCTCTGCTCACTACCAAGGATAAGGTTCGTTACGAGCTGAATAAGTACTCTTGGGCACCTATCATAGAGGTGGCTGTGCTGTTTATAGGCATCTTCACCACCATGACACCGGCCATGATGTTCCTGCGTGAACATGCTGCCAGCTTGGGTCTTACGCACATTTGGCAGTTCTATTACTCCACGGGTATCCTGAGTTCGTTCCTGGACAATACGCCTACGGCTGTGGCATTCCACGAGTTGGCTGTGGGTCTGCCACCGGAGATTATGGATACCATTCCGGGAGCGTTGGTTACGGGTGTGCCCGACTTGTTGCTCAAGGCCATCGCTACGGCTGCTGTGTTCTTCGGTGCCCTGACCTACATAGGCAATGGACCGAACTTCATGGTGAAGGCGATTGCAGAGGAGAGTGGCATAAAGATGCCGAGCTTCTTTGCGTATATGTGTAAATTCTCACTGATTGTACTGCTGCCGGTATATATACTGGTTCAGTTGCTGTTCTTGTAGAATACTAAAATAGGAAGATTCAACACCCACAATGTAATGTTTCTACATTGTGGGTGTTATTAGTAAAAATAGAAACCGATAGATAAATGATTAAGAATCTTTTATTCGACTTTGGTGGCGTCATAGCCACACTCACTCCCGAGGAGGGAATAGGACGATTTAAGGCTCTGGGTATAGAGGATGCCTTTGAGCAGATGGGTGCCTACGGGCAGACCGGTATCTTCCGTCAGTACGAGGACGGAACGATAGATTCCGACGAGTTTCTGCGCCAATTGGCCGAGCAAGCCCATCGTCCCTCCGTATCCTTCGAGGAGGCACAACACTGCTGGATGGGCTACATACACGATGTGCCCATGCGCCGCATAACGTATCTCAAGGAGTTGCGTGAACGAGGCTATAATATGGCTCTCTTGAGCAATACCAATCCGCTGATAGCGGAATGGACCTTCACCCCGGAGTTCTCTCCCGAGGGCAAAGGTATACAGGAGTATTTCGACAAGATGTTCCTGAGTTATAAGATGAAGGCTTACAAGCCGGAGGATGCCATCTACCTGAAGGTGCTGGAGGAGGGTCCCTACAAGGCGGAGGAGACGCTCTTCATTGATGACGGACAGGTGAACCTGGATGCTGCCGCTCGCCTGGGCTTCCACACTCTCCTCTCCCCCAAGAGTGGTGAATGGATGGAGAGTATGGAGGCGTATCTCAAGGAGAACGGGGCGTACTAGTCTTACTGTTTATGCTTTCGCTCCATGAGCGAGGTGATGTAAACGGTGAAGATGGGGAATAGCATCATACCCATGGCTGCCAATATTACTGCCAGGATGCGTCCTATGGGCGTTATGGCATTGATATTGGAGCCTACGGTGGTGACGTCCATCCATGCCCACCACAGGGCTATGGGGAAGCTTGTCACTTGGGGGTTTACGGCGTGCTCCATCTCGTAGAAAATGAGGGAGGCAAAAAATACCATGGAGACTACTAGCAAGATGTAGGAGAAGAAGAGTGTGGTGGCGCGCTGCGAGGTGAACCATCCCACTATCATGATTATGACATAGATGCCTCGTATCAGGGGGATAAAGCGGAGTACGATGAGGGCGGAGTGCGACACGTCGATGTCCATGGCTTTAACGATGTTGAGATAGGGGATGCTGATGAGGAAAAAGAGCAGGTGGGTGCGAAAGAAACGACTGCGCCTACTACTCACCATCCACTCCATAAAGAAGTCTGCCAGGAAGAGTAGGCAAACAACCAACTGGATGCTCATGTAGAGGGGTTGCTCGTCGTAGGGAAGTCCGCGAAGGGTGCTCACGGTGATGCTTATCACGAGTATGAGGGAGAGGAGTGTGAGCAACATCCCTTGCATGATTTGTAATGCTTGAGGACTGTGTGGAGAGATTCGTCCACGAGTCATAATCTGTTTAATCATAAGAGTTTTTGTTATTTTATTAAAGTTACATTACACCAAGTCATAGGCTCGTAGGAAGCTCTCATCTCCCAATACGCTGTGGGTGGAGTCGTCCCGTATGAGGTAACCGTCCTCCAGCACCAATGTGCGCTGTGTTACGGAGCGCAGGAACTCCAGGTCGTGGGAGGCTATGAGGCAGGTGTGGCAACAGTCCGTCACCTGGCGCACCACGTGCCTACGCATACGTGCATCCAGTCCGGCGGTTGGCTCGTCCAGGAGCAATAGGGAGGGGTGCATGGCGAGTACCGTGGCTATGGCGGCACTCCTACTCTGCCCTACGGAGAGTGTGGCGCCCGATCGATGGCGTTCTTCCCACAAGCCTACGTCTGTCAGTCGCTCCTGCACACGTCTGTCTATCTCCTCCGGGGGGAGCTGCATGAGGCGTAGGCCAAAGGCTACATCGTCGTATAGGGTGGCGGAGAAGAGCATCTCTTCGGCTTGCTGGAAGACCAGTCCCACCCTACGGCGAATGAGCCTCAAGGTGGACCTCTCCACCGTAACCTCTCCTACCCTTACCTCACCGTCGGTGGGCAGGAGCAGACCGTTGAGGTGAAGCAGAAGCGTACTCTTACCGCTCCCGTTGAGTCCCACTATGCCCACCCGCTCGCCGGGAGAGAGGTGGAAGGAGATGTGGTGCAGTACCTCGTCGCCTTGCGGATAACGATAGCAAAGGTTCTCCACCGTGAGAGAGGTAGCTTTCATCATACGCCACACTCCTTTCCGCCTCGTGCCACCATGGCACGTTGTATGCGTTCGGCTCTATCCAGACTGCGTAACAGTAGGTTGCCTGCCATGCGCAGCCATAGGGAGGCTACATACCGCCGCTTGCCGTATCCTCTGGAGGCTACTATCTGCTGCATACGTAGCTGTTCCTCCATCAGGAGAATGAGATAACGATGCGAGAGTATCAGTATCCCTGCCAACTTGCTCCACGCTCCCATTCGCTGCATCCCTTTACAGAGATGCGTCATTCCGGTGGTGCAGAGGAAGAGGTAGACCATCTGCAGGGCTATCACGCCTCGCAACATCAGGGTGATGAACTGCGGAAGGGGGTGCATCAGGGCAAAGAGGAGCAGGAAGGGTATCACCACGAGGGAGTGCATCCATACACGTAGGTAGGAGATGCGTGCCCATAGGCTTATCAGGAGCGGGAGAAATAGGAAAGGCATCACCCGGAGGGGATTTGATAAGGGGATGACTATCAAAAGGATGAGTACTCCTAGGGTGATGCCGCCCTTTACTCCCACGCCGTACCGGTAGATGCCTCCTGTACGGGTGGAGCAATGGTCTATGTAGCGTAGGTGATGCAGGATGTATTCGGTGGTTCGCATAAGGTTGTGAGGGGGTTATAGGTTCCACGGAGCTGCCAGAGCGTGTTCTACCGACCACTCCATGCCGTCGGGCTGGGAGGAGGTGAAGAGGCGTACCACGAAGGCTATCAGGAGGGTTATGAGGACGAGGGAGAGTATCACCCATCCGGTACGCACATAGCGGTCGGTGCGTACCTCCAGGAGTGCCGGTCGTTGCTGCTGGATGAAGTAGAGCAGCAGGGCGGTCATGATGCCTTCCAGTACGCCTATTATGAGGTGGATGGAGAGCATGAGTAGGAGCAGCAGATAGGCTCGCAGGGGGGCTACGCCGGAGATAATCATCTCCAGGGAGAGCAGCAGGGCGCTGAGTTCCATGGCTACGACTCCGGCAAAGATGCTTGCGCAGAAGAGTCGCTTGAGGCTTGCGGGATAGCGCATGAGGGGCTTGAAGACCAGTGGATAGACCACTAGGGAGGCGCAGGCTGCCATGTTGAGGATGTTGCAGCCTAGTGCCAACAGTCCGCCGTCGCCTAGGAGTAGGCATTGGAGTATGAGGACGGCGCTGAGTACCAGGAAGGCCGACCATGGTCCCAGGAGGGCTGCCAGGAAGATGCCGCCTACCATATGTCCGCTGGCTCCGGTGCCGGGGATGGCTATGTTGAGCATTTGCACCACAAGGATGAAGGCGGCGAGGACACCCATGAGGGGGAGCTTGGCGTTGTCGTCTTCGCGACTTTTACGAAGCGAGATGGTGAGGAGTGTGGTGGCTACCACATATCCCATACCTGCCACAACGGGCGATAAGAGTGCGTCGGGAGCGTGCATTACACCACCTCCTTTCCTCGTTTGTGCCAATGGGAGTGATTGGCTTTCTCACCGCCTAGACGGAACATGGGGAGCAGGAACAGCCACGTGGCTATGCAGAAGGGTGCGGTGAGCGACGGGATGCCCCATGGCAACAGCAGGGTGTCTAGGGCGGCTTGAACAATTACTGTAAACAGGATGCCGCAAAGGCTCCATAGAGTGACACTTACGGATGGTTTATAGAAGGTGGCTCCCAGGGCTATGGCGGTGAGCACGGCGCTGTAGCCGTAGAGTCCTTGGGTGAGGCTGTGCAGGGGGGCGTGCCACCAAAAGGCTACTGCGAGGGAGAGCATCGACCCTATGCCTGCCCATACGGCGGCTCTACGGTTGCTGCAGAGGAGTCCCAGGAGGAAGAGGATGCCGGCGAAGGCGTCGTTGATGAGGAAGACTTGTGAGATGCCTTTGAGCCAGTAGGTGACGAAGTGTAGGGCTAGGTGATACCAGGCTCCGTTGCCGTCGTTCACCAGACAGGCTATGAGGTTTTGCGTTTCTTCATTTCCGGTGGTGAGGGAGCCAAAGAGGTACATGGGTTCGAGGGATACCATCATGCGGGCTGACAGGAGTACCAACCAGGTGGTGAGGACAAAGGGGAAGGTCAGGGAGTTGACCTTGAGGGGGGCGGCTATGCGGTTTAGGGCTACTCGTATCCAAGTGGTGCAGGCGGCGGCAAAGATGAGAACCATCCACATGACCGGGGTATTGCCCAGGAAGGTGGGGAGGGCACAGCCTACGAGTATGCCGTTGAATCCCCAGAGTCCGGCTTCGCCGTCGTTTGCGGGGAGGCCTACGAGGTATCCGGCAAGGGTGGAGGCAATCAGTCCCACCACGGCGCCGTAGGCTACTGCCATGGTGTCTTGGGCGTAGGCTCCCCAAAAGATGGCACAGAGGAAGAGGATGCCGCAGAGTACGTTGCCTTGGAACATTACTTGTGCGGCTCCGCGCATCAAGAGTCGGATGTATTCCACCGAACGCAACGTTTGTTCGGCGGAAGGGTTGTTTTTGATTGGTTTCATTTCACTCGGGGTATTAGGTTGATTAATAAATGATTATTTACCTCCACGGGAACTCCGGAGGGAGGGGAACGTTCTTTACGGTTTGGCGGACGAGTGAACAAAAGGCTCGCACCTCCTCCTGTACCCATGCCGTACGCTCTCCCATGACACGGAGTAGCAAACCGCATTTTCCCGGGAGCTGGGTCAACGCCGTAACCCCCTCCGGCGATTTTGTCACCTCGTAGGCTGCGTAAATGCGCTCCAGTGTCTCCATGGGTGTCATCACGACGGCACTGCCGAACACCTCGTAACGCTCCATCCTACCCGGCAGTTGTACCCGTCGCTTGGAAGGTTCCACCACCATCCGCTCCCGAAATACCGTTCGTCCATGGTGCCTTCCTTCCGTCATGAGTGAGAGGATATCGTAGCTGAAGTGTTCCCCTACATCTGCAAACTCCGAGGAGGAGGAGGAGATGTAAAAGCGTCTGCCCGAGGTATATATCTCCGCATAGAAGAGCGTAGCGGAGGGATGCACATCGAGGTAGGTCTCCGAGCGAAAGCGACTGTGCCTGCAAGGAATCACCGGTTGGGGTAGGTACTCTAGATAGGCATCCTCTTCCAACTGAATGTGTTGCACAAATGCCGAATGGTTGTAACGCATCTCAGCCAACTTTGTGGCAGCCCCCGTAGAGATATGCGCCATGGCTCCACGCTCCAACACCACGTGCTGCTCGTAACGGTCGCCATCTACATTGGGTCCGCCCGATGAGAGGATGTACACACAAGGCATCCCCGGCAGATAGGCATCGAAGTAGAGTGCCTGCTGCACTATCATGGGCACCCTACGCTCCAGATAACGCAACACACTCCTCCCCCCACGGGGTTCCCTACAGAACACCATCCGCAGGAACCCCTCCTTCCCCGGCACCCCAACGGCCATGGCACGGGGATGCTCGGAGTAGGGAGCAAAGTATCGGTCACACAAGTGTAAGTCCCTAGAATTCATGTTCGAAAAGAGCTTCTTGATAAATAAGTTTCACTAGTTCGTCTATCCCCTCTCCCGTCATACAATTGGTAAAGATAAAGGGTTTTCCGGGGCGCATGGCAAGAGAATCTCTACGCATCACCTCTAGGTCGGCATGCACCCAGGGAGCAAGGTCTATCTTGTTAATCACCAGTATGTCGGAGTGTGAAATGCCCGGTCCGTCCTTCCTGGGTATCTTGTCCCCCGCCGCCACATCTATGACGTAGATAAAGAAATCTACCAATGCCGGACTGAAGGTAAGCGTCAGGTTATCACCCCCCGACTCTATCAGCACGATATCCGTATCCGGGAAGCGTTCCTCCATCTCCTCCACCGCAGCAATGTTCATGGAAGGATCCTCACGCACAGCCGTGTGCGGACAGGCTCCCGTCTCCACCCCAAGGATGCGTTCCTCCATCAAGATGCCCTTGAGCGTGCGGCGTACATGCTTGGCATCCTCGGTAGTAACAATATCGTTGGTGATGACCAGAACCTTTAGATTCTTCTCCAACAAACGGGGCACAATAGCCTCTATAATGGCAGTCTTACCGGAACCTACCGGACCGCCTATTCCTATTCTGCAAGTCGTCTTCATACGTTTCTTTTCGGGAAGTTAGTTCATAAACATTCTTGTACCACCATGCTCATGCTGCGAAGCAAAGAAGTCGGTCTGCGGTGCAAACGACTGCATCTCCCGGAGCGTGCAACCCTGTATCTCTTGATACAAATCCACTACCATGGAGGAGAGCGAGAACAGGATGTTCTGGGTATCTATGTGGGAGATGCGCATACAGCGCAGAGCGGCATTCAGGAGCGTGTTGATGATGCCATACTGCTGTGCCACAAAGAGATGATGCTCCGTCAGCCCCAACTCTGCAAAGAGTAATGCCTGCACCACGGGATAGGTCTCTACATCCGTGAAATCCTTCTTGATGAGATGTTTCGACAACTCCCGCAACTTACCGCCCATACGGAGTTGCATACGTCGCATCTCTTCGTTCATCTTACACTGTTTCACAGCATTATCCGCCTCCTGCACTCCTGCATCGTTGTGCTGCTTTCTACAGCGATAAGCGTGCATCGAGGCGATACCGTCCGTGTAGGCCGACTGCCCCATCTGGGTGACGATGTACTGACGTAGGCTCTCGGGAGAGTTCACCACCTGCTCACCCACCGCAGCCTCCAGTCCGCAGGAGAAGGCAAAGCTGCCTACGGGAAAGGCGGAGTCGGAACACTGCAACGTGTTGAATAGGTGAATCATACGAGTGCGAAGGGTCATCTCGGATGTCTCTCCCGGAGGGGTTTCGCGGGCTGTAGCGGAGGCGTTCTCGTGTGTATGCAGCACATCGAGCGTACCTCCAAAGAGACGGCGTACCTCATGGGGAGCCAGATAGGGTATCACCTCTACGCCCGAGCGGAACCGGTAGTCGGCTCCCTCTATATGGTGTGTATTCAGCACGCTGAGCATCACCGTCTTGTCCACCGTGAGGGGGACAAACACCCGTTCTCCCTTTACCACCGCCGGCCAGTGCTGGTTGCCTATGGCGTGCCCCAACTCAAAGGCTGCACGCATACGGTCTTCGCCACACGTGGCACCGCTGAAGGCTATCTCCAGCACCTCGTTGAGGTGGACGCGCAGCAGCAGTATCCATCCTCCCTCCGGACAATAGTCCAACACATCGCCATCGGTCAGTCGCACACGTCTGTCTACGGAGATGGGTACCACCGTGCCCAGGTCGTCGTGTGCCAGGAGGCGGGTCTTCTGTGCCATCCATCCGTCCAAGTGGACGGTGCGCACCTTGGCGTGGTGCGACCGTTCTCTCCACTCGGAATCCTGCCAGATATTTCCTAGTATTTGCTTATATATCTTCATGTTGATGTACGGTTAGCTGAACCAATAAAGTTGCGACAGCGAGAACTCCTTAGCCGGTGGCACGGTAGCGTGTGTGCCGTTTACCTTTACCTCGAAGGTCTCGGGATTCACCTCTATGTGTGGCATTCCGCCGTTGCGCACCATGTGGCACTTGGTGAGCTGACGGGTGCGCTGCACGGGGTAGATGTGTTTGCGTAGGTGATAGCGACACTTCACATCGCTCTCGTATGCAGCACGTGACACAAAGGTGAAGCAGCTCTTGGGCAGTGCCTTGCCAAAGGCTCCGAACATGGGTCGGTAGAAACCGGGTTGAGGATTGGGGAGCGAGGCATTGGGGTCGCCCATGTTTGCCCAGTTTATCATGCCTCCCTTTATCACCATCTTGGGTTTCGTGCCAAAGAACTCGGGTTCCCACAGCACCAGGTCGGCATACTTTCCCGGCTCCACACTGCCCAGGAGGTCGGACACACCGTAGGTGATGGCGGGGTTTATGGTTATCTTTGCCAGATAGCGCAGCACACGGAAGTTGTCGTTCTCGGGAGCATCCTCCGGCAGTTTGCCACGCACATCTTTCATGTAGGAGGCCATCTGGAAGGTTCGCATGAAGGACTCTCCTACGCGCCCCATCGCCTGCGAATCGGACGATACCATGGAGATAACTCCCATGTCGTGCAGCACATTCTCGGCTGCTTGCGTCTCGGGGCGTACACGGCTTTCGGCAAAGGAGACATCGGAGGGGATGCCGGGGTTCAGGTTGTGACACACCATAATCATATCGAACAACTCGGCTTGTGAGTTGATGCCGAACGGCAAGGTGGGGTTGGTGGACGATGGCAACACATGGGGCATGGCGGCTACACGTAGCAAGTCGGGAGCATGACCACCGCCCGCTCCTTCGGTGTGGTAGGTGTGAATGGTGCGACCGTCTATGGCCGAGAGTGTATCCTCCACGTATCCTGCCTCATTGAGGGTGTCGGAGTGGAGTGCCACCTGCACGTCGTAACGGTCTGCCACCGACAGTGCCATGCGCAGTGCCTCGGGAGTGGAGCCCCAGTCCTCGTGTACCTTGAGTCCGCACGCACCTGCCTCTATCTGCTCCTCCAGCGGCACACAAGCCGAGCAGTTTCCCTTGCCCAGGAAACCATAGTTGACGGGCAGATTCTCTACCGACTGCATCATGCGTTTCATGTTCCAGATGCCCGATGTAATGGTGGTACCGTTGCTACCGTCCGTGGGACCTATGCCACCGCCAAAGAGTGTGGTAATACCATTACTTAGTGCATGATACGCCTGCTGGGGAGAGATATAGTGTACGTGTCCGTCTATGCCGGCAGCCGTAAGGATGAGGTGTTCTCCGGAGATGGCATCGGTAGCGGCACCGGTAACCAACCTAGGCGATACGCCGTCCATGGTATTGGGGTTACCGGCTTTACCTATACCGGCGATGCGTCCATGCTTTATGCCTACATCGGCCTTTACGACTCCCAGGATGGGGTCTAGGATGGTGACATTGGTGATGACCAAGTCCAACGCTCCCTCCTTGGAGCTCATGGTATTGGCCAGTCCCATACCGTCGCGGAGTGTTTTGCCTCCGCCATACACCACTTCGTCGCCATACACGCGCAAGTCTTTCTCTATCTCAACGAAAAGGGAGGTGTTTCCCAGTCGTATCTTGTCTCCTACGGTAGGACCGTAGAGGTTGTTATACTGTTCTCTTGATATTTTACTCATAAGGGGGAATGATTTATTTCTTATTCACGGCACACGCACATGGAGGTTCACAGTCACACTTCGGTTCGCAGTCGCACTTCGGTTCGCAGTCGCAAGACGATTCGCAACCACACTTCGGTTCACAATCGCACGCAGCAACGGGAGCATTGCACTTGAATCCCATTTTCTTTACACGCCTGAAGGCACGCTGTTGCACCGGCAGATAGTTGGGTGCATCCTCCGTGCCCGCATATCCGGAAACCAATCCGTTGAAACCAATGATGCGACATTTGCCGCCAAAAGGAATGAGAGCCACCTCCTTCTCATCGCCCGGTTCAAAGCGAATAGCAGTGGTAGCCGGAATATCCAGATGCTTGCCAAAAGCCAGTACACGGTTGAATTCCAAGTATCTGTTAGCCTCAAAGAAATGATAATGCGACCCCACCTGTATGGGTCGATCACCGGTGTTACGCACCTTTATGGAGATACTCTGCTTCGTAGCATTGAGCGTAATATCGCCCACAGCCAGCAGCACACCCCCCACCGGAGTCAAAGTTTTGCTATTTTCCATTACAAATAAAATTAGATTAACGGGTTAAAAAATTCTATCTCTATCGTATAGGCGAATGAATACTCACCAGACGGGAACCATCCGTAAAGACCGGTTCTATCTGTATAAGCTTCACCATCTCCGCCACGCCCTCCATCACCTGACTACGGTTCAGGACGCTTGCAGCCTCGGCCATCACCGTCTCCACGGTTTTGCCCTCACGTGCGCCCTCCAGGGCTACCATACTTATGTACGCCACCGCCTCGGGATGATTCAGTTTCAATCCCTTAGCCAGTCTACGTTCCGCTATGATGCCCATAGAGAGCAACATCAGCTTATCAATCTCTTTCGGTGTCAAATGCATATTACCTCCTTTTTTAGGGTTAGTACATAGAGGTAACAAAAAAAAATGCGATTGGTTTATCTATCGCAGACAACCAATCGCTGATATAGTAAATATTTCTTCGCCTAATTTATAAATTATCCGTAGATAATATTACCGTTCTCATCGGTAAACTCCTCCAAGCCCTTCTCATAAGTAGTCATGGCACGGAGGCTCATACCCATACTAGAGAAGCCACCATCGTGATAGAGGTTCTGCATGGTGACCTTACGAGTAAGGTCGGAGAACATCACCATACAGTAGTCTGCACACTCATCGGCACTAGCGTTGCCCAGTGGAGACATACGGTTGGCAAAGTCGAACAATTTGTCCATACCCTTCACACCGCTACCCGCAGTAGTCATGGTAGGAGACTGAGAAATAGTGTTCACACGTACATGGTGCTCACGACCATAGATATAACCGAAGCTACGTGCGATAGACTCCAAGAGAGCCTTGGCATCCGCCATATCGTTGTAACCGAACATAGTACGCTGTGCTGCCATATACGTCAGCGCCACGATACTACCATACTCGGCAATAGCATCCTGCTTCTTAGCAGCCTGAATCATCTTGTGGAAAGATACCGCAGAGATATCCAGCGTCTTGCTCAACATTCCATAATCCAAGTCGTCGTACGGACGCTTCTTGCGAACATTGGGAGACATACCTATAGAATGAAGTACGAAATCAATCTTACCACCCAGAATCTCCTGAGACTTGCGGAATACCTCTTCCAAATCCTCCACACTGGTAGCATCTGCCGGAATCACCTCACAACGGAGCTGAGATGCCAAAGCATCCACCTGACCCATACGGATAGCCATGGGAGTATTGGACAATGTGATGGTAGCACCCTCCTCTACAGCCTTTACCGCAACTTTCCATGCGATGGACTGCTCGTTGAGCGCACCAAAAATAATACCTCTTTTACCTTTTAATAAGTTGTATCCCATTTATCTATTATTTGTTATTTTACCTTAAATCACACATTTTGGTCGCAAAGGTACGAAATAATCCGCATACAAGCACCATTTCCCGTAAAAAATCTACAAAGAAATCTTCTTTTTTACAGTTTTGGACTCATTCTGAATGCGATCCAGAGCGGTTACAACATAAGTATATTTGGTTCTACCATCCTTGTACGGAAGACGATAAAAGGTGTCACGGGTAATGGCTACAATGTGCGATGCCTGGTTGATGTCCACACGCTCACCGGGGGCAAAAGCATACACCACATAACGGTAGGCTTCGTCCATAACGGTCTTGTACTTAGGAGCCGTCCAGAAGAGCATATAGCCGTCCTCGGTCCACACAGCCTTCACCTTGCGGGGCGCACCGGGTGCCTTCTTGTCGATGAACGGCATGAGGGGCTGCAAGGCGGGAGTGCAGTGATAGGCACTTTGCAGGAGGGTGGCATAGTTGCCGGGGTTGTCGCACACGGCACGGGAGTACCACATACAGCTGCCCACTACGCCGGGAAGGGAACGCTGAATCTGGAACTTCTGGTTCATTTGGTGATGAAGGGAGTTGCGGGTGTCGGGGTACTTCACGGTGCGCTCCACATCCTGTCCTATAACCAGCGGACGACCGCTGGCGTGCTGGTTCCACCAACGTGCCAGGGTTTCATAGTCGGCCGTGGGGTGACCCACTTGCCAGTATATCTGGGGGATGTTATAGTCCACCCATCCGTTGTTTATCCAGCAGAGCACATCGGCATAGAGGTCGTCGTAGTTCTGCAATCCTTTGGTCTTGCTTCCCAGTGCGGGGGCAGAGGATTCATTGCGATAGATGCCAAAGGGGGAGACGCCGAACTTCACCCACGGTTTGGTGTTGTGTACCGTCTTGTAGAGGTCGCGCACCAGGCAGTTTACGTTCCATCTGCGCCAGTCGGCAAGCGACAGACCGTTGCTGTGCTCACGATAAGTAGCCTCGTCCGGTATGGTTTGTCCGGCAGCGGGATAGGGATAGAAATAGTCGTCTATGTGGATACCGTCCACATCGTATCGGCTCACAATATCGGCTACTATGGTGCATATATAGGAGCGGTTCTCGGGGAGTCCCGGGTTGAAGAGAATCTGGTTGTCGTATTCAAAGAAGCGTTCCGGATGCAAGCGATACGGGTGGTTGTAGGCCAGTGCCGTAGTGGTCTTGGTCTTGGCGCGATAGGGATTGATCCATGCGTGCAGCTCCATGCCGCGCTTGTGACATTGCTCCACCATCCACGCCAGGGGGTCCCAGTAGGGAGAGGGCGCTTGTCCCTGCTTACCGGTGAGGAAACGGCTCCACGGTTCGTAACTACTCTCGTACAGAGCATCCGCCTCCGGGCGCACCTGGAAGAGAATAACGTTGATACCGCACTTCTGCAGCTCGTTCAACTGCCAAGTGAGATTTGCCTGCATCGCCTCGGTAGACATGCCGGTAAATTGTCCGTTCACACACTGAATCCACGCACCGCGGAATTCACGTTTGGGGTTCTGCGCAGACACGCAGATAGCCCAGCAAACCAGTAAAAGCAAAAGAATTTTCTTCATCATGTTAAATTTTGGTGCGAATATACACAATTTATAGCAAACAACATACATTTCAACCAAAAAAAATAGCTAACTTTGCACGAAATGTACGATTATGGAGAATGCAATATATATAAAAGGTGCAAGAGTAAACAATCTTAAGAATATCGATTTGGAGATACCAAGAGATAAACTCATCGTCATCACCGGTCTGTCCGGTTCGGGTAAATCCTCCTTGGCCTTCGACACCCTCTATGCCGAGGGGCAACGCCGCTACGTGGAGAGTCTCTCCTCCTACGCACGTCAGTTCCTGGGGAGAATGAGCAAACCGGAGTGCGACTACATCAAGGGCATCCCGCCCGCCATTGCGCTGGAACAGAAGGTGAGCACACGCAATCCTCGCTCCACCGTGGGCACCTCCACGGAGATATACGAGTATCTGCGCCTGCTCTACGCCCGCATCGGCAAGACCTATTCACCCATCAGCGGTCAGTTGGTGAAACGCCACACCACCGAGGATGTGGTGCAGTGTATGCTCTCCTATCCGCAGGGCACCCGCTTCACCATCCTGGCGCCCCTGCATCTGCCCACCGACCGCACATTGGTGGAGCAGATAGATGTCTACATGAAACAGGGCTTCAGTCGTCTGGAGGTAGACGGCGAGATGATGCGCATGGAGGATGCCATGCTTACCTTTAGCAAGGAGATAGGTAGCGACCGGGAGGCCGACTTGCGTAGCGGCAGGAAGGTGTATTACCTCATTATAGACCGTCTGAGCGTGTCCAACGAGAAGGACACCATCGCACGTGTAGTGGACTCTGCGGAGACCGCCTTCTTCGAGGGACGTGGCGAGATGTGTCTACGCTTCTATCCGGCAGAGATTATCCACCACTTCTCGGAGCGTTTCGAGGCAGACGGCATCACCTTCGAGGAGCCCAGCGATAACCTCTTTGCCTTCAACTCTCCCGTAGGTGCCTGTCCCACGTGCGAGGGATTCGGAATGACGGTAGGTATAGACGAGCACCTGGTGATTCCGGACTCATCGCTCTCCGTCTACGACGGTGCCGTGATGTGCTGGCGTGGCGAGAAGATGGGTGAATGGCGCAAGGAGTTCTGTCTGAGGGCGGAGAAATGGGACTTCCCCATCTTTAAGCCCTACTACGAGCTGACACAGGAGGAGAAGGACCTGCTGTGGCATGGCAACAAGCAGAAGTCGGGTAGCCTGGAGATTTGCATAGATGCATTCTTCAAGATGGTGAGCGAGAACCTTTACAAGATACAGTACCGGGTGATGCAGGCTCGTTATCGCGGCAAGACGCTCTGCCCCACGTGTAGGGGACGTCGTCTGCGCAAGGAGGCTACCTACGTGAAGGTGGGTGGCAAGGCTATCACCGAGCTGGTGGAACTCTCGGTCAAGGACTTGCGGACGTTCTTCGAGAAGTTGGAACTCTCGGAGCACGACCGCATCGTGGGCGAACGTCTGCTCACGGAGATACGCAATCGTCTGGACTTCCTGAACGACGTGGGACTGGGATACCTCACACTCAATCGACTCAGCAATTCGCTGTCGGGTGGTGAGAGTCAGCGCATCAACCTGGCCACCTCCATAGGTAGCAGTCTGGTGGGTTCGCTGTATATACTGGACGAGCCGAGCATAGGACTGCACAGTCGCGATACAGAGCAGCTCATCAAGGTGTTACGCCGACTGCAAGGACTGGGCAACACCGTACTGGTGGTGGAACACGACGAGGAGATTATCCGGGCTGCCGACTACATCATAGATATCGGCCCGGAGGCGGGCAGACTGGGCGGACAGGTGGTCTACCGGGGGGACATGAAGGACCTACAACCGGGCACCTCTTCCCACACCGTACAGTTCCTTCTGGGCGAGGACAAGATAGAGGTTCCCACGGGACATCGTCCCTGGAACAATGCCATCATGGTGCGTGGGGCTCGTGCCAACAACCTCAAGAACATAGACGTGTGCTTCCCGCTGAACATCATGACGGTGGTTACGGGGGTGAGTGGTTCGGGCAAGTCCACCTTGGTGCGCGACGTGCTCTACCGTGGGCTCATGCGACTGAAGGAGCAGGTGACGGATCGTCCGGGAGAGTTTCGTGAGATTACCGGATCGGTGGATATGATTCAGGGGGTGGAGTTTGTGGACCAGAACCCCATAGGTAAGTCTACGCGTAGCAATCCTGTCACTTACGTTAAGGCATACGATGAGATTCGTAAGCTCTACGCCGCCCAACCGTTGGCTCAGCAGATGGGTTTCACGGCGGCTTACTTCTCCTTCAACACCGAGGGGGGGCGTTGTGAGGAGTGTAAGGGCGAGGGTACCATCACCGTGGAGATGCAGTTCATGGCCGACTTGGTGCTGGAGTGTGACTCATGCCATGGTATGCGTTTCAAGAAGGAGTTGCTGGAGGTTACCTTCAAGGGCAAGAACATCAACGATGTCTTGAACATGACGGTAAACCAGGCGATAGAGTTCTTTGAGGCGAACGACCAGAAGAAGATAGTAAAGCGTCTGCTTCCGTTGCAGGAGGTGGGACTGGGATACATAAAGCTGGGTCAGTCCTCTTCTACCCTTTCCGGTGGTGAGAACCAGCGTGTTAAGTTGGCATACTACCTGGGATTGGAGAAGTCGGAGCCAACGCTGTTTATCTTCGACGAGCCAACTACGGGACTGCACTTCCACGACATCAAGAAGCTCCTCACGGCCTTCGATGCGCTCATTAAGCGTGGACATACCATTGTGATTATAGAGCACAACATAGACGTGATAAAGTGTGCCGACTACGTAATAGATTTAGGTCCGGAGGGGGGTAACGATGGTGGCAAGGTAGTGGTAACGGGAACTCCCGAGGAAATTGCTCAGTGCCCCCAAAGTTATACAGGAAAATTCCTTAAAGAAAAACTGAAATAGGTGTAAGAACACTACGCAACAATGAGTTGCGTAGTGTTTTTTACTCCCCCCTTTCCCACGCATCAATGGTACGTGTTTCGGAGGAGAAGCTTACGCCAAGCTTTATGATTTCCCTACCATCCGTAGCAAACGGAACGGCATATTGTTTTTCTTCTATCTGCCGGAGTGCCACCTGCGGAGTAGAGTCCAGTTTCACCTCTATGATATAGATGTACTTACGAGTTCTCACAACGATGTCCGGTCTACCCACCGCCTGCTGCACCTCTGCCCAGGCACTATCGTGCAACATACGGAAGATGATAAACAACTGCTTGTGGTAATACGTTTCACGCGCTCTCATGTCCTTTAGCGATGACTCCTCGCCCGGCATCACGGGAATACCTGCCAGGAAAGAGCGGACTAGGTTCAGCGCCGTATCGTAATCACCTTGGCTCAGTGTATAGGATATATCCGTCGCCACGTTATACACCTTGTCAGGATCCATCGCTGTGTACAGCGGAATAAGGTTCTTCAGCAAACCTATACGAACCTCCCCATTGGGAACCCCTAGGATATACTTATCACCCGTCCCCGGATACGCCTTTATCGTCAAGTAACCCGCCTGATACAAGAACGGGAGTGGCTTCGTTGCCTGCTCCAACGCTGTGTTGAATTCGGAAAGATTGACAGGCGGTAGAGCGTCTATTTCGTCTATATCAAGCGTCCACTCCCCTTTGTGTGCCTTCAACATATTAATGGCAAACGCAGGCGTACCCGTCTGGAACCAATAGTTATTCAACTCACAATCGGCAAAAGCATTCAATAGACTAAACGGATTAAAGACATCCACCATACTTTTTGTAAAGTGATATCCATCGTACTGTTCACGAAGTTTTTCTACCATCTCATCGAAGGTACAACCCTCCTTCTCGGCAAACTTACGAATGCCGTACTCGAAGTTATCCTTCAGTTCCGGGAGTGTAATACCACAGATAGAGGCATATTCATTATCATTCGTTATATTTCTTAAGTTGTTCAGCTCACTGAACATACCCAGCTGCGAGAAGGTAGAAATACCGGTCATGAAAGCAAAACGGATATACTCATCGCAATTTTTAATCTGCGAATAGAATTTGCGCATAAAATCACGAACCTCTGCCAACTTTTCCGGTTCCGTCAGCACCTCCAACAATGGAGCGTCATACTCATCTATCAAGACTACAACTTTCTGTCCCGTTTGTTCGTAAGCATTCTGAATCAAGCCATAGAACCGATCACCGAGAGTCACATCCTCCGGATCTCTTCCATACTTTGCCTCGTATCCCGCCAACCGTCTACTTATATTACGCATCAATCCGGGCATATCATACCCCTTCACGTTACTGAAATCGAAGCGCAATACAGGATGCTTAGTCCACGTTTTCTCGAGCCGCTCCATAGCCAGTCCGGAAAAGAGTTCCCGGCGTCCTTGGAAATAGCATTCCAGAGTGCGGGTTAGGAGTGTCTTGCCAAAACGACGAGGACGACTCAGAAAGACCATATCATACCTATGTGTCAACTTATAAATAAGTGCTGTCT
>CAYOKO010000019.1:0-22325 GCA_964404555.1 uncultured Bacteroidaceae bacterium
ACGTGATTTGTAATCTCGGGGTCGTTGGTTCGAATCCGACAAGAGGCTCAGAAATGGAAGAAAGGATAGCTCGCAAGGCTTTCCTTTTTTTGCTTTAATACAGTGCGTTATGAGTAGAGACAAACATTTTAATCCTTTGCTGGAGAAACGAATCCTATCGTTCTTTGTGGACGATAGCGAACGAGGTATGTATTGTGCCGACATGAGAGGACTGGTGGCATGCCTCACCTCGCTTTCGAATGCCGATTTCCGTACGGCGGGTTTCCTGTTGGGCGAACGTATCTTGCCTCGTTGTTCGGTAGATGGCTTCTGGAGTGTGGCACTGCACCTCACGGAGTATAATTCCAAAGCCTTTCTGGTGACGCTGCTTAAATCACTCTCGCAGCGTGGCGAAGGAGTAGACCTCCATCACCCCGCCTTGATGCGCTTTGTTTGTTTCTTGAATGGGGGAGGGAAAGAGATAGATAAACAGAAGTTTGTCCTATGGGTGCTACCACTGTTGCATCACCCCGGTGAGGTGGAGCGACTCTTCGAAATGCTGGAGATATCGTCACCGTCGCTCATGGCAGAATTCCTTATTCATGAAGGTACAACCCTTTGCTACTATGTGCTGTTCCAACTCTTGCGCCGGCAGGAGGGCGACGCAGCTTTGGCCGAGGAATGTTGCCGTAAGTTGATGCGACGAGGCGATGGACTTTCGTTCAATGTGGCGAGCGTTTTTAAGGTCTACTTCGATTTGGATGCCATTCGCGGAACGTTTTCTCTGAATCTTGCTCCCTATGAATTGAGCCGTTTGGAAGGCTCCTACGACGCTTTTGTGAAAATCGTCTCCTAGTATATATATAATGTGCTGCAAAGAATAGTTTGATGGATTTGAGCGATTTTTGTCAATTTAGAGGTCAAAAGTCAAATTATTTTTATACCTTTGCACATTGATATGGATTGGTTTGATCAAATACGAACGTTGGATTATATCCTGAACGGGCTGATTGTCGGAATTATGGTTTCCGCTCCAATGGGTCCGGTGGGGATTCTTTGCATCCAACGAACCCTGAAGAAAGGACGTATCTACGGGTTCGTGACAGGACTGGGAGCCGCTCTCAGCGATATGATGTATGCACTCATCACCGGTGCCGGTATGAGCGTGGTTATGAATCTAATAGAGACACCGCAGACTATGTTTGTGCTGAAGTGCGTGGGCAGCGTGCTGTTGCTTATCTTCGGTGTGTACTGTTTCCGCTCCAAACCCGATACGGAAACCAAACGCGCTACCGGCAGCAAGGGAACACTCTTGCACAATTTTGTAACTGGTTTTCTGCTCACCGTCTCCAACGTACTCATCATCTTCCTCTTCATAGCCCTCTTTGCACGTTTCCCCATCCAGATACCCGACCATCCCGAACAGCAGTTCCTGGGTTATCTCTCTGTATGGGTAGGTGCCGTATGCTGGTGGTTCTTGCTCACCTTTGTCATCGACAAGTTCCGCGCCAAGTTCGAGATGCGCGGCATTAAGATACTAAACCGCACCATAGGAATAGTGGTGATTGTGGCATCCATCGTGTCACTCTACGGCATCATCACCGGGCGCGAATTCTACATGATTCATTAAGCGTAATGGTACAATGTATATAGCAAAACAACTAAAAGAGAAGAATATAGCCGAATATCTGCTCTATATGTGGCAGGTGGAGGACATCATTCGTGCCTACGGAGGCGATGCGGAACGTATCTGTCACGAGTACTTGACACGCTTCCAGGTAGACGAGACACAACGTCACGAACTGGAAGAGTGGTACACCAATCTGGCGGAGATGATGCGCAGCGAACAGGTGCTGGAAAAGGGACATCTGCAAATAAACAAAAATACCCTGCTCTGGCTCGAAGAACTACACGCAAAGCTACTGCACTCCCCCAAGTATCCCTACTACAGTGTGGCGTACTACAAAGCACTCCCCTTCATAGTGGAGCTGCGCAGCAAGGGAGAACACACGGAACTGAGCGAGATAGAAAACTGCTTCGATGCCCTCTACGGCGTCATGATGCTCCGACTCAAGGGCACCCCCGTGAGCGAAAAAACAGAGGAAGCCATGGGACACATACGTAGACTGGTGGGGATGCTCGCCGACTACTACCCCAAGGACAAGAAAGGCGAATTGGAATTTTAAATATATATATATTAGATTATGGTTTACATAGACAACATACTGGTAACCGGCTGCAACGGACAGCTGGGTCGTTCCATACAGGATGCTGCTACGGAGTACTCCGAGTACAACTTCTTCTTTACCGACAAGGAGGAGCTGGATATCACCGATCCGGAGGCTGTGGAGGCATTCGTGTTGGAACATGAGATAGACTGCATTATCAACTGTGCTGCCTACACGGCTGTGGACAAGGCCGAGAGCAACGAAGAACTCTGCGACCTGCTCAACCACTATGCTCCTCGCTACCTGGCTGAGGCTATTCAGCTGCGTAAGGGAGCTATGATTCAGATTTCCACCGATTACGTATTTGACGGTCACGCTTACACTCCCTACACCGAGGATATGCCCACCAATCCCCAGAGCGTTTACGGACGCACTAAGTTGGCAGGCGAGCAGGCGGTACAGGAGGTGTGCGAGAACAGCGTCATTATCCGTACCGCATGGCTCTACAGCCGTTTCGGCAACAACTTTGTTAAGACCATGTTGCGACTGGCATCGGAGCGCAAAGAGCTGGGTGTAGTGTACGACCAGATAGGTACGCCGACCAATGCCGACGACTTGGCGTATGCCATCATGACCATTATCAGCGAGGGCATTGTACCCGGTATCTATCACTATACCAACGAAGGATGTGCCTCTTGGTACGACTTTGCCATGACCATCTTCCGTTTCGACTCCAACGATATCTACGAGCACGTGAAGCCGCTCCGCACCGCCGATTATCCTACCCCTGCGGCACGTCCGCCGTACAGTGTGCTGGATAAGAGCAAGATAAAGGAGACCTACGGACTCACCATCCCTTACTGGGACGACACTCTGTGCGACTGTATGGAGATAATGCGATTTGAGGAGAAGGAAGCAATGGAACAAGCAGCTAAAGAAAAAGAGAACAAATGAACGAAATAGAAAGAAGAAGAACATTTGCCATAATTTCGCACCCGGATGCCGGTAAGACGACGTTGACCGAGAAGTTGTTGCTCTTCGGAGGACAGATCCAGGTGGCAGGTGCGGTGAAGAATAATAAGATAAAGAAGACGGCCACCAGCGACTGGATGGAGATAGAAAAGCAGCGTGGTATCTCCGTGACTACCTCTGTCATGGAGTTCGACTACGATGGCTACAAGGTGAACATCCTCGATACTCCGGGTCACCAGGACTTTGCGGAGGATACTTTCCGTACGCTTACGGCGGTGGATAGTGCCATCATCGTGATAGACGGTGCCAAGGGTGTGGAGACGCAGACGCGTAAGCTGATGACGGTGTGTCGTATGCGCAAGACGCCGGTGATAGTGTTTATCAACAAGATGGACCGTGAGGGTCAGGATCCGTTCGACCTCTTGGACGAGATTGAGAACGAACTCCAGATTCATGTGCGTCCGCTGAGTTGGCCTATCAATCAGGGTGTTAAGTTTAAGGGCGTATATAATATATATGAGAACAACCTGAACCTCTACCAGCCCGACAAGCAGAAGGTGACGGAGAAGGTGCAGGTGGATATACACAGCAGCGAGTTGGACGACAACGTGGGTAGCGACGATGCCGAGCGTTTGCGTGCCGACTTGGAGCTGATAGACGGTGTCTACCCGGAGTTCGACGTGGATAGTTACCTCGCAGGTGAGGTGGCACCGGTGTTCTTTGGTTCCGCTCTGAACAACTTTGGTGTGCAGGAGCTGCTGGACTGCTTTGTCCGCATAGCACCGCAGCCTCGTCCCACGCAGGCCGAGGAGCGCAAGGTGGAGCCGGAGGAGCCTAAGTTTACGGGTTTCATCTTCAAGATAACCGCCAACATCGACCCCAACCACCGTTCCTGTATAGCCTTCTGTAAGGTGTGCAGCGGTAAGTTTGTGCGCAATGCTCCTTATCTGCACGTGCGTCAGGGAAAGACGGTGCGTTTCTCATCGCCTACACAGTTCATGGCGCAGAAGAAGAGTACTATAGACGAGGCATATCCGGGCGATATCGTGGGTTTGCCGGACAATGGCATCTTTAAGATTGGTGATACCTTGACGGAGGGTGAAAACCTGCACTTCAAGGGATTGCCTAGCTTCTCGCCGGAGATGTTTAAGTACATTGAGAATGCGGATCCCATGCGCTCCAAGCAGTTGGCTAAGGGTATCGACCAGTTGATGGACGAGGGTGTGGCTCAGTTGTTTGTCAACCAGTTCAACGGTCGCAAGATTATCGGTACGGTGGGTCAGTTGCAGTTCGAGGTTATCCAGTATCGTCTGGAGAACGAGTACAACGCCAAGTGCCGTTGGGAGCCTATCAGCCTCTACAAGGCGTGCTGGATAGACAGCGACGATGAGGCTGAATTGGAGAACTTTAAGAAGCGCAAGTACCAGTACATGGCCAAGGATAAGGAGGGACGCGATGTGTTCCTGGCAGACAGTGGCTATGTGTTACAGATGGCACAGAGCGACTTCAAGAACATACGTTTCCACTTTACCAGTGAATTCTAAAAAACAGGAGGTATCGACTATGCATCCAAAGTGTGAGAAAGAAGTAAAAAAAGCCCTCGAGGTGCTGCGTGCCGGTGGCGTGATAGTGTATCCCACCGACACCATCTGGGGGATAGGCTGCGACGCTACCAATGCGGAGGCGGTGAAGAAGGTGTACGAGATAAAGCGACGTGAGGACAGCAAGGCGCTCATCTGCCTGGTGGATAGTGCCGACCGTGCGCAGCGTTACGTGCGGGAGATTCCTGCGGTGGGGTTCGACATGATGGACTTAACCACGACGCCGCTTACCATTATCTTTGATCAGGGTAAGAACTTGGCTAAAAACCTCTTGGCAGAGGATGGCAGCATAGCACTGCGTGTAACTGCCGAGGAGTTCAGCCACGAACTTTGTTACCGGCTGCAGAAGCCGTTGGTATCTACCTCGGCCAACATAAGCGGCGAACCTTCGCCGCGCAACTTCTCCGAGATAAGCCCGGAGGTACTGGAGGCTGCGGACTACGTGGTGGACTGGCGCCGGCAGGAGAAGGAGAAGTGCAAACCCTCCGGCATCGTGAAACTCGGTGTCAACGGAGAGATAAAGATAATTCGTCAATAGACATATAAACCCCTACTGCTAACCGATAACCGTATGGACGAGGAACTTATAAATGGAAGAAAGTCGCTTTTCGAGCGGATGTTGCAGTGGCGCGAACAACACTTGAGTCCGCACCAATTCCTGCTGTTGCTGAGTTTCCTGGTGGGTCTGGGGGCTGCTGTGGCGGGTTTGATTCTGAAATACCTTATTAAACAGATAGAGGAGATACTCACGGAGAAGCTGGATGTAACGCAGGGTAACTGGCAGTACTTGGTGTATCCGGTGATAGGAATCTACATAACGAGTCTGTTTATCCACTACATAGTGCGCGACAACATAGGACACGGTATCACCCGCATTCTCTATGCCATATCGCGCAATAAGAGTCGCATACGTGCCCACAATATGTGGACAAGTGTCATGGCGAGTGCCATAACCATCGGCTTTGGCGGTTCCGTGGGAGCGGAGGCACCTATCGTGCTGACGGGTTCGGCAATAGGTAGTAATCTGGGTAAGCGCTTCCGTCTGGACCACCGCACCATGATGTTGCTGGTGGGTTGCGGTGCCGCAGGTGCCGTGGCGGGTATCTTCAAGGCACCTATTGCGGGACTGGTGTTTGTATTGGAGGTGCTCATGATAGACTTGACCATGGCATCGTTGTTGCCCTTGTTGGTATCGTGCGTTACGGCAACTGCCGTCACGTATATCTTCTCGGGCATGGAGGCAACCTTCTACTTCCGTCTGGAAAATGCTTTTGTGGTGGAGCGCATTCCCAGCAGCATCCTGTTGGGCATAGTGTGCGGACTCACCTCTCTCTATTTCACCCGCGTAATGATGTGGTTCGAGGGGGTCTTTGGCAAGATAAAGGGACGCTACCAAAAGTTTGCTCTAGGCGGTACGGTGCTCAGCGTGCTCATCTTCCTCTTCCCGCCGCTCTACGGTGAGGGATACGAAACCATTGAACTGTTGTTGAACGGTGAGAATATGTCGCAATGGGAGGAGGTTATGAACCACTCTCTCTTCTACGGACACACCAACCTCTTCCTGGTGTACTTGCTCTTCGTCATTCTCATGAAGGTGTTTGCAAGTACGGCTACCTGCGGTGGTGGCGGCTGCGGCGGTACCTTTGCGCCGAGTCTTTTCCTGGGCTGTGTAACCGGATTTGTGTTTGCACGCGTATGGAACGAAACGGGCGCACTGGGCGTTACCATCCCCGAAACCAACTATTCGCTGCTGGGTATGTGCGGACTGATGAGCGGTGTGATGCACGCTCCCTTAACCGGTATCTTCCTGGTGGCAGAGTTGACAGGAGGTTACGACCTCTTTATGCCGCTGATGATTGTGTCGGCTTTCTCCTACCTCACCATCTATCCGTTTGAGCCTTACAGCATCTATACTATGCGTTTGGCTAAGAAGGGTCAGTTGGTGACGCACCATAAGGACCAGGCGATTCTTACGTTGATGAACCTTGATTCGGTCATAGACAAGAAGGTGGGACGTGTGGATCCCGAGATGGACTTGGGGAAGATTATCGGTATTATAGCCAACAACCGTACTTATGTGTTCCCGGTGGTGAACGGCGATGGTACGCAGGTGGGTATCATCTTGCTGGACGACTTGCGTAGAGTGATGTTCCGCCAGGAGCTTTACCACGAGATAAAGGCGAAGGACTTGATGAAGCCTGTGCCGGCAACGGTGACTACTGCGGACAATATGGAGGCGGTGATGCAGCGTTTCGACGATACCAAAGCTCGTTACCTTTCGGTGCTGGACGAGAACAGTAAGTTCATAGGAATTGTTTCAAAGAATAAACTCTATGCCGCTTACCGTCAGACCATGGTGGATATGTCGGAGGAGTAAAAAAACGAAATGAAAATGAAAAAGGAAGATTTACGAATCGTATATATGGGTACGCCGGATTTTGCGGTGGAACCTCTCAAGCAGTTGGTGGAACATGGGTTTAATGTGGTGGGTGTCATCACCATGCCCGACAAACCGATGGGTCGCCACCAAAATACCTTGCAGCCTAGTGCGGTGAAGCAGTATGCTGTGAGCCAAGGGTTGCGTATCTTGCAGCCGGAGAAGTTGAAGGATGAGGCTTTTGTGGAGGAGTTGCGCAGTTTGCAGGCCGACTTGCAGATAGTGGTGGCTTTCCGTATGTTGCCGCAGGTGGTGTGGCAGATGCCGCGACTGGGCACCTTCAACTTGCACGCATCTTTGTTGCCTCGCTACCGTGGTGCTGCTCCCATCAACTGGGCTATTATAAATGGTGATAAGGAGACGGGTATCACTACCTTCTTCTTGAAACATGAGATAGATACGGGTGAGGTTATCCAGCAGGTTCGTGTGCCTATCGAGGAGACGGATAATGTGGAGGCTGTGCATGATAAATTAATGTATAAGGGGGGTGAACTGGTACTGGAGACGGTAGAGAACATCTTGAACGACAATGTTCATCCCATTCCGCAGGAGGAGATGATGCAGGGGGAGGAGCCGTTGCTCCCGGCACCGAAGATCTTCAAGGAGACGTGTAGAATTAATTGGGAACAGTCTACCAAGCGGGTGTATGACTTTGTTCGTGGTTTGTCGCCCTATCCTGCTGCCTGGACGGAGATGCAGGGTGCTGGTGGCACGGTTACAGGTATGAAGATTTATCAAACGGCTCTCCCGCAGTTGTTTACTCCTTCCGAAGCGAGTGCCGGTATTGTTCCGGGAACGGTTGTGACGGATGGTAAGAATGAGTTTAAGGTTGCCACGCAGGACGGTTGGCTTATCCTCCGGGAGTTGCAGCTGAACGGTAAAAAGCGCATGAAGGTTGCGGACTTTTTACGTGGGTTGCACCATGCGGATGGATTGAAGATGATATAAAAAAAAGGATGCACATTGAAGTGCATCCTTTTTTTAATGATTACATATTCTCGCGAATCACTTTCATAACCTGCTCCGCTACTTCGTTTGCCTCCTCCATGGAGTGTGCTTCCGAATATACGCGGATGATAGGTTCCGTGTTGCTCTTACGCAAGTGTACCCACTTATCCGGGAAGTCTATCTTTACGCCATCGATATCGTTGATGTCGTACTGTGCATACATAGTCTTCACCTTGTTAAGTATAGCATCGATATCCAGTCCCGGTGTCAAGTCTACACGGTTCTTGGCAATGAAATACGGTGGATAGGTGGCACGCAGTTCGCTGGTCTTGCACTGCTTCTTTGCCAAGTAGGTGAGAATAAGTGCTATACCCACTAACGCATCACGACCGTAGTGTGCTTCCGGGTAGATTACTCCACCGTTGCCCTCACCGCCAATCACAGCGTTCACCTCCTTCATCTTGGTCACTACGTTCACTTCGCCCACGGCAGCTGCATAGTAGGTGCCACCCTGCGGTGTGGTAACGTCGCGCAATGCACGTGTACTACTCAGGTTGCTCACCGTGTTGCCCGGAGTGTGTTGCAGAATGTAGTCTGCTACCGTAACCAGTGTGTATTCCTCGCCGTACATGGTGCCGTCCTCGCAGAAGAGTGCCAAGCGGTCTACGTCCGGGTCTACTACAAAGGCTATGTCGTAACCACCGCTGCGCATCACTTGTTGTATGTCGCCCAAGTTCTTCTCCAGGGGTTCGGGGTTGTGCTGGAAGTCGCCCGTAGGTTCGGTGTAGAGTCCCTTCACCGTAGCAACACCCAGTTGCTCAAACAGTTTGGGCAGTATCACGCCACCCACGGAGTTCACGGCATCGAACGCTACCTTGAAGTTGGCTTTGCGGATAGCCTCTACATCCACCAACTTTAGGTTCTTCACCAAGTCGATATGTTTCTGGTCGTAGCTGTCATCTTCACGGTAAGCACCCAGGTTGTCCACATCGGCATAGTCGAAATCCTCGGCCTCGGCAATGGACAGCACTTCGTTGCCCTCCTCTTTATTCAAGAATTCGCCTTGAGCATTCAGCAATTTCAAGGCATTCCACATACGTGGGTTGTGGCTTGCCGTGATGATGATGCCGCCATCGGCACCCTCCATAGTCACTGCAATCTCCGTTGTTGGGGTAGAAGCCAGACCTATGTTTACCACATCGAAGCCCATACCCATGAGCGTACCGCATACCACGTTCTTCACCATCTCGCCGGAGATACGTGCATCGCGACCCACTACGATTTTACCCTTTTTGTCGGCGGACAGGCGGCGACGGATAAGCGTAGCATACGCAGATGTAAATTTCACGATATCCAGCGGATTCAGTGTGTCTCCGGTCTTTCCGCCAATGGTTCCGCGGATGCCGGAGATAGATTTAATAAGTGTCATTCGTTTGTATTTATAGTATCTTTTTTAGTATCCTTTCTGGTAGGTCAACTCGTAGAAGCAGGGGTAGACGCTGGAGTTGGCATATTTTTGTCCTTCGCTGTGGGGGACAATTAGTCGTACCTTTGCCACGGATGGGTGGCTGTCGTCCGGCATACCAATGTTGACGTAGCGCAGCGGGTAGAGCCATCCCGATGGAACGGAGGAACCGTAGCTGCTGTACATCAGTCCCGAGGTGAAGGAGGCGGTAAATGTACCGTAGCTGTTGGTGCAGGTAAATACGTCGGGGATGGTGGAGTAGGCTACATAGCGGTTGGACAGTTGCACGCTGTCGCCCATAATGTTATACTCTATGAAGCGTGAGTAGATGTTGGCTTTCTCGCCCGATTTCAGCGGTGAGCCTGCACCTTTATCCACAATCTGCATATAGATACCGTTGCTACTGATGTAAACGTATTCGTTCTTTTCAAGATTTGTGGTGCTGTCCTGCGCCTCGAATTGCGCCTCGCTTATTACGTTGATGTTTCCCACCGTGTAGGTGTCGCCCTCCAGGGTGAAGGACACATTGCGCGACATGAAACTTGCGATGGCCTTGCGTTCGCGTTCCTTTTGCTCGGCATAGGTTTCATCGTCGCTACAAGCATAGAGGGTGGCGAGCATACCCATGGCGAGCAGTCCGCAAATCATTTTTCCTTTGTTCATGTATCTAGTTTTGTTTCTTTCCTTATTTATAATATATATATGTGTTATGCCAGGAGGGGTGCGTAGCGTGCCAGTGCTTTTGCTACTACTTCCTCGGCTTGGTCCATGGTGCAGCGTAGTTCGCCGCCCGATGCGTTGAGGTGTCCGCCACCGTTAAAGAACTCGGCTGCCATCTTGTTGCATGGGAAGTCGTCTACCGAGCGTAGGGATACACGTATGCATCCGGGTTTTTCGGTATCTTCGCGTAGGGAGATGGAGAGCTTTGCGCCTTTTATCTGCAACGGAATGTTTACGAATCCTTCGGTATCGCCCTTGACGTGGGAGAAGAGTTTTTGTTCTTGCCGCGTGAGGGTGAGTAGCGATGCGTGGTACTGTGGCATATACTTCATCTTGGTGTAGAGAATGTAGCCCATCAGTCGGAAGCGTTGCTCGCTGTAGTTGTAGAATACGTTGCGGTATATCTTGTCTTTATCGATGCCATGCTTTAGCAACTCGGCGATAATCATGAAGATTTCGCTGTGGTTGGAGTTGTAGGTGAATCCTCCGGTGTCGGTCATCATGCCGGTGTAGAGGCAGGTGCATACTTCGAGGGTGAGCATGGGGAGATAACCCAGCTGGGCGAGTGTCAGGAACAGCAGTTCGCAGGTGGAGCTGCGGTCGGGGTGTGACACGGTGATATCGAATCCGTCGCTTGGATCCAGATGGTGGTCTATGAGTATCTTCGGTACGTTGCGCTCGGAGAGTCGTTGCTCTAGTTGTGCTACGCGCGAGAAGTCGTTGAAGTCTAGACAGAAGATTACTTCTGCCCGTTCTATGCTTCCGTTGCCCCATTCTGTCTCGCGATCGTGGAGCACCACTTCGCGTGCTCCCGGCAACCATGCTAGGAAGTCGGGGTAGGAGTTGGGCATGATGACGGTAACTTCCTTGTTGAGTCCTTTCAGTAACTGCGCCAAGGCGAGTGTAGACCCCATGGCATCGCCATCGGGAGAGACGTGACCCACCACCACAAAGCGTTGGTTGTTGTCAATGAGAGTCTTCAATCGTAGAGCGTCTTGCTCTGTCATTACGTGCGTAAACATACCTTAATCCTATTTTATTCTGCAAATTTAGTGCAAACAATTGAATTCGTCAAATTCTTCGCTATAAAATGTGTTACGGGACGATTTTTTTTCGTGACGAATGTGCAGAAGGAGAAAGAGAAGGAGTACTATGCCGTATATCACTCCCAATTGCCACGCTTGGTCTATGGGGGTGTGTAGCGTGGCGTGTGGCCACCGGGCTATGGTGTGGAGTATGCTGTTGTGCAGGTGGAGTGTGGTGCGGAGTATCCATAATACTTTGTCGCTCAACCAGGGAAATCCGGCGGTGAGAATGACCGACCAGAGGGTGGGGAGGAGGGTGATGGAGAGGAGGGCAATCCATAGTCCTGTTACCAGGAAGTAGGTGGGGAAGGTGTGGAAGTAGTGCGCTACCAGCGGTGCGGTGGTGAGTTGTGCTGCTATGCAGGTGGCGGGAACGGCGGTAATGGTTGTTATCGGGGGGAAACGCTTTGATTCCACGGTGAGGTGGCGTGCAAAGAGTGTTATTCCTATAATGGCGGATGCGGAGAGTTGCAGTCCTACGTCGAAGAGCGACAGCGGGTCTATGCAGAATATCAGGAAGAGGGTTGTTATCAGTGCGTTGAGGGCATCTGCCTTGGGGCGTATGGGGTATTCGTGCATCAATAGTATGTTCAGTGTCAGCATTCCTGCTGCGCGCTGTAGGGAGAGTGGGGCACCGGTGAGGAATACATATCCGCAGGTTATTAGTAGGAGTATGGCGTTGCATATCCCGTGGGTGTGCTGTCCTACTCGCAGGCGTCGGGGGATGAGTAGTTTCAATAGCATTATCAGTATACTAAGGTGCATACCCGAAAGTGCTAATACGTGTGAGGCGCCTGTGGCGGAGTATTCTTCTTTGGTGGATGGGGAGAGAAACGATTTTTCGCCGAGTGTCATGGCGGCTACCAGTGCGTATTCTTCTTGCGACAGGTGCAGGGGGGCTATGTGGCGCAGAATACGTTGCTTGCAGTGTTCGGAGGCTATTTGTAGATGGTCGTGAAGGCTCAATGACGGGACGGCAACGGTGCTCGATGTTCGGGCGTATCGGTAGTTGGGTACATACGCAACTCCGTCTATATGCTGAATTAACAGATAGTTGCCGTAGGATTTTCCGCCCCAAAAGGCTGTGTCACCCGGGGATATCAGTTTGGTGCAGAAGCGTATGGTGTCTCCTGCTTTAAGCGGTTCGTCGGTTCTTGTTGTGTCTCGTTGTAGGTATAGCATACAGGTACGGTTCTGCACGCCGTGATGCCGGGTGGGTTCTCCCACGAGTATTCGTACCATATCTGTTTTGGGTTTGGCTACGGGGTTGGAGAGTATGATTCCCGTTCGCTCGCACCACATACTGTCGGACGGACGGTTCACCTCTTTCCATTGTGGTGACATAATGGCTCCGCCCATCAGGAGGAAGGATATACACATGAGGATACGCATGGCGGCTCCGTCCCACAGTGGACGTCCTTGTCTCATTATCATATAGAGTGTAATGAGGCACATGAGCGCACTTGTAGCGTAGACGAAGGGCGAATCGAAGTCGATTCCGTTGTGACCCATGTATATGCCCACAACAAAAAGCAACAGATACTCCGCTAGTGGGAATATCTGTTGTATTAAGTGTATTGTATTCAAAATGTTATGCTATAAATCTTTCAAGAAGTCGATGTTCTTTTTGGGATTCTCCGCTCCAAACACAAAGCTGCCTGCTACCAATACGTCTGTTCCTGCCTGAACCAGTTGGGGGGCAGTCTGTTGGTTTACGCCACCATCCACTTCGATGAGTGCGTGGCTACCTGTCTCCTCGATGAGTTTGCGTAGTTGTGCCACTTTGTCCAGCGTATGCGGAATGAATTTTTGTCCGCCGAATCCGGGGTTTACCGACATGAGTAGTACCATGTCTAGTTCCTGTATGATGTCTTGTAACACCCATACCGGAGTGGCGGGGTTCAGTGTAACGCCCACTTTCATGCCTGCTTCGCGGATTTGTTCCGTTACGCGATGCAGGTGTGGGCATGCTTCATAGTGTACATTCATCATGTACGCTCCCAGGTCGCGCACTTGCGACACGAATTTCTCCGGTTGCACAATCATAAGATGTACATCCAAAGGTTTTTGGCAGTGTTTTGCTACTGCCTTCAAGACCGGGAAGCCGAATGAGATGTTGGGTACGAAGACACCGTCCATCACATCGAGATGAAGCCAGTCTGCCCGGCTTCCGTTTAACATCTCCATTTCCCCCTTTATGTCGGCAAAGTTGGCTGCGAGCAGTGAGGGTGAGACTATTGTTGCCATAGTTGCTGTATCCTTTTTATGAATGAATGCACAAAAGTACAAATATTCTTGAATATTTTCAACAATATGTCACTTTTTTTGTTGTTGGCACGCAATAAAAACGTGCTGCAAGTCGAATTCGCTCCACGGTTTGTGGGTTGGGAGCTTGTAATGGTTGTGTAGAATCTACCATAAGCAAACAGATTTTGGCGTTTAATACTTTCTATGTAGAAAACGGCACAAAATCTGTTTTAGTATTTTGTTTTGTAAACTATTGAATATTTTAACGTGAGTTTCGGTATCACAGTACGGAACCGGAATTCAGGTTTATATCTTTCGTGTCTACAAGCTTGCGCATATTGAGCAGGGCGTAGCGCATACGTCCCAGTGCGGTGTTGATGTTGACACCGGTGTCCTCGGATATCTCCTTGAAGGAGAGTTGCTGGAAGTAGCGCATATATACTACGCTACGTTGCTCTTGGGGCAACATATCGATGAGGGTGTGTATGTCTTTTACGTTCTGCTCGCGTATCCATTCGTTTTCGCGATTGGCTTCGCTGTAGCTGGCGCTATCGAGTTCGGAGGTCATCACTTCGTCTTCGGACACCACGACGGTGGCGTTCTTTACTTCACGGAAGCGGTCCATGATGAGGTTGTGGGCTATGCGTATGGTCCAACTGAAGAAGAGTCCGTTGCAGTTGTACTTGCCTTTGCGCAACGTGGATATGATTTTCAAGAAGGTATCTTGAAAAATATCGTTGGCAAGTTCCTCATCTTTTACCTTGCAGAGTATGTAGGTGAACACTCTGTCCTGGTACTTTCTTAATAAAGCGTCGAAGGCTGCGTTATTGCCTTGCATATACAGTGAGACCAATTGGTCGTCGGTCATCTTTTTGAAGTCGTTCATTACTACAATTATTTATTGTTTTTATCTGTGTAATGTATATGCTATAGGCAATAGGGTTTTAATGATTTGTACTAAATTTTATCGGGACAAAGGAACAAAAAAAATTGATATGTAGCAAACTTTTGTGCCGTTTTTTGAACTTTTTCCTTGTTTTTTGTGTTTTAGGTGGCGCATAGCGCAAAATAAATATGTTTTATAACATACGGAACGAAACAACCGGAGGTGCTTTATCGTGAAGCATCTCCGGTTGCCTAGGTCCTCGTTTTAAGACTATTCCTCTTGATTGTCGAACTCCAGTGCTCCTTGTATTACAAAGAATACATCCTCGGCACGGAAGTTGCCCAATCCTTGTTTCTTAATCTTTTTGATGACGTAATCCACCACTGCATCTATGTCAATCTCTACCACGCCATCTTTGTCCGAATTGGAATCCAGCAGACCGCTGCTTACAAAGTAGTCTGCCATGACATCGTATATCAGATACAAATCTTCCTCGGAAAAGGTGTCCTTTAACTCCGACGGAAGATAATTCTTTATGTACTCTATGCACTGTGCATCGTACTCGTCCTCCTGCAGGAACTCGTCGTCGTATTGATTCTCCATAATGCTTTATCTTTTTATTAAAGGATTGACTTCAACTTATCTTCGAAAACGTTCTTGGCTACCAAGCCTACTTGCTTGTCTACCACTTCACCGTTCTTGATGAACAATACGGTGGGAACGTTGCGGATACCGAACTTAGATACCAGGTCATCGTTGTCCTCTATATCGCACTTGCCGATGATAACTTGACCTTCGTATGCCTGTGCCAAACCATCCAGGATGGGGGCTACACGTTTGCATGGACCACACCAGGTAGCGCTGAAGTCTACTACCATAGGCTTTCCCTCTGCCTGGAGGGCATCAAAATTGTCTGTTGTAATTTCCAACATATCTTTATCTTTTATTTATGTATATACTATTTCCGACTGCAAATTTAGTGAAACCCTCAGTAATAGCCAAGAGAAAATCGGTTTATTCTGAAAAATACCCTTGATGCGGTATATTCGGATGGGAAATTTACACCTCTTCGAAGTCTATATACTCTCCCTCGTCGTCTTGAATAATCTTCCTGGAGTCGTGGTGTGACTCTGAGGATTCATTTGGCTTTTGCCAGTTATCTTTCTTCTTGTCTTCCTTCTGTTGTGACTCCTGTTTGTATTTATCGGTGAGTGTACGTATGTTCCGGTAAACAGCGGTCACGACCAGGATAAACGGCATGACTATGATGATGAATATTGCTAAGAGACATCCTGCCATATATAACAATCTCTACCTTTTAATGATGAATACTTCTTATTTCTTACGCTGTGTGAGCAGTGATAGCAGCACATACCATGCTATGATGCCTGCAAAGCATCCTTTGCCTAGTAGTGGAATGATGATAATGCAACCTGCCAGGAAGAGATACTTCACTTTGTTGTCTGCCCATGATAGGTTTTTGAACTTGAGGGCAAACATAGGTATCTCTGCTATCAGTAACCAGCAGAACAGTAGGATGGGGACTATCCATACCCACGCATTCACTTGCTCTATTCCCCACTCCTTGCCACTCACCAACAGGGAACCCCAAAACAGTGCATTTGCCGGGGTGGGCAAACCTATGAATGAGGAGGTTTGACGGGTGTCTAGGTTGAACTTTGCCAAGCGGAGTGCCGAGAAGGCTGTCATGACAAATGCTATGAATGGAATTGCAGCACAGGGATAGGTCGCTCCATACGTGGTATTCAGGAAGTTGTATAGCAGTGCCGACGGTGCTACGCCAAATGTAACCACATCTGCCAAAGAGTCCAGTTCCTTGCCAATGGGTGAAGAGACCTTCAGTAAACGTGCCGACATACCATCGAAGAAGTCGAACACCGCACCGGTGATAATAGCTAAGGTGGCGTACTCTGTTTCTCCGCGCAGTGCCAGCACGGTAGCCACGCATCCCGATACAAGGTTACAACAGGTAATGGTGTTGGGAATGCATTTTGTAATTATGTTGCTCATAATCTATTTCAATTTTGCTATAACCGTCTCGTTGCCTACCGTAGCTTGCCCTAGTTTTACGCACACTTCGGTGCCTATGGGTAGGTAGGTGTCTACGCGAGACCCTAGTTTTATGAATCCCATGTGCTCGTCTATGTAGCAATCTTCGTTGGCACGAGCATAGGTTACAATGCGGCGTGCCATGGCGCCTGCTACCTGGCGGGTGAGCACATCCACCCCTTCGGGTGTCTCAATGACAATGGTAGAACGTTCGTTCTCTATGCTCGCCTTGGGCAACCAGGCTTTCTTGTAGTTGCCGTTGTGGTGTTGCACCATCTTTACGGTGCCCTCTACGGGGAACCAGTTGGCGTGTACGTTGAGCGGACTCATAAAGATAGACACCATGAGTCGGCGGTCGTGGAAGTACTCATGTTCTTCTACCTCCTCTATCACTACCACGCGTCCATCGGCAGGTGCTACCACTGTCTTTTCGGTCTCACCCGTAAAGATGCGGATGGGACAACGGTAGAAATTCACCATACTTAGGAATATAAACAAACTGATAGCCAGTGTTATATAGGTAGGCAACAGAAAGGTGGGCGACAGGTAGTACACGAGCGCATTGAGCAGTGCCAACGCGCAGAACGCACTCGTTAGCTCTACTCGACCTTCTCTATGTAGTCGTATTTTCTTTATCTTTTTTATTCTTTTCCCCATTTGTTGTTGAGTGTAAACGAGGGCAAAGGTAGCTTTTTTTTTTAAGAAAGCCAAACATTCTTTTGATTTTGTGCTGTTTGTTGTTATTTTTCTGAATATTGTACGTCTATGTGCGAAGAATTATCTACTTTTACCTTGCAAAAAGGGAAAAGTTGCCCGGCGACATTATATAATATAATAAGGTATAGCAAACAGTATGGAGGATTTTGTCCACTTGCACGTCCACACGCAGTACTCGCTGTTGGACGGACAGGCTGCCATCCCCAAGTTGGTGGATAAGGCGGTAAAGAACGGTATGCGCGGTATGGCAATCACCGATCATGGTAACATGATGGGGGTAAAGGAGTACTTCAATTATATGAAGAAAATCCGCGGTAAGTTCAAGGATGGTATCAAGGAGATTGATGCCAAAATGGCGTCGTTGCAGGAGGGCATATATGAACGTGCGGAGGAGGAGAAGTCGCTCTCGGACGACCAGCTGCGTGAGGGGTGGACGGCTGAACGCGAGAAATTGCAGAAGAAGATGGCGTTCAAACCTATCTTTGGTTGCGAGATGTATGTGGCACGCCGTACTATGCGTGACAAGCAGAAGGAGATGGGTGATAGCGGAGGTGCTCACCTTGTGGTGCTCGCCAAGAACTCTGTGGGCTATCATAATCTTATCAAACTGGTGTCCAATGCGTGGGTGGACGGATTCTATATGCGTCCGCGTACCGATCATGCGGAACTGGAGAAATATCACGAGGGATTGATTGTTTGCTCTGCTTGTATTGCCGGGGAGGTTCCCCGTGCTATCCTCAAGGGGGATATAGCCGAGGCGGAGCGATTGATTCAGTGGTATAAGAATCTTTTTGGCGATGATTACTATCTGGAGTTGCAGCGCCACCGTGTGACCGATCCTAATCAGCGTGCCAATCGTGAGACCTATCCGTTGCAGCAACAGGCTAATGCTGTTCTTATAGAGTTGGCTCGCAAGTATGGGGTGAAGTTGGTGTGTACCAACGACTGTCACTTTGTGGACGAGGAGAATGCCGAGGCACACGACCGACTCATCTGTTTGGCTACGGGTAAGGATTTGGACGACCCTAAGCGTATGCTCTACTCCAAGCAGGAGTGGTTTAAGACGCGTGAGGAGATGAACGCTATCTTTGCCGATGTGCCCGAAGCGCTTGCTAACACTTGCGAGGTGTGTGACAAGGTGGAGGAGTACGATATAGACCACGGTCCCATCATGCCGAACTTTGAGATTCCCGAGGAGTTCGGTACGGAAGAGGAGTACCGTAAGCGCATTACCGAAAAGGAGTTGTTCGACGAGTTTACACAGGACGAGAACGGCAACGTGGTACTTTCGGAGGAGGATGCTAATGCCAAGATAAAGAAGTTGGGTGGTTACAATGCCCTCTACCGCATAAAGCTCGAAGCCGATTATCTGGCGAAGTTGGCATACGATGGTGCATACAAAATCTACGGTAATCCGCTGGACCCGGAGGTAGACGAGCGCATCAAGTTTGAGCTACACATCATGAAGACCATGGGTTTCCCGGGTTACTTCCTTATAGTGCAGGACTACATCGCTGCTGCTCGTCAACTCTTGGGTGTGAGTGTAGGTCCCGGTCGTGGTTCCGCTGCCGGTAGTGCCGTGGCGTACTGTCTTGGTATCACCAAGGTGGATCCCATTAAGTACGACCTCCTGTTTGAGCGTTTCTTGAATCCGGATCGTATCTCTCTCCCCGATATCGATGTGGACTTCGATGATGACGGTCGAGGTAAGGTACTCCAGTGGGTGACACAGAAGTATGGTGCCGAGAAGGTGGCGCACATCATCACCTACGGTACCATGGCAACTAAGAGTGCTATAAAGGATGTGGCGCGCGTGGAGAAGTTGCCGCTCGATGAGTCCAACCGTCTCTGCAAACTTATCCCCGATAAACTTCCGGAGGATGCCAACGGCAAGGTGCCTAAGATGAACCTGCCCAATGCCATTGCAGCCATCCCGGAGTTGCAGCACGCCGAGGTATCACCCGATCCCAAGATGCGCGATACCATCCGCTATGCCAAGATGCTGGAGGGTAATGTGCGCAATACGGGTGTACATGCCTGTGGTGTTATTATCTGTCGCGATGCTATCTCCGACTGGGTGCCGGTAAGTACGGCGGATGATAAGGAGACGGGAGAGAAACTTATTTGTACACAGTATGAGGGTAAGGTGATTGAGGAGACCGGACTGATAAAGATGGACTTCTTGGGACTGAAGACTCTTTCTATAATAAAGGAGGCGGTGGAGAATATTCGCCTCAGCTTGGGGAAGGATGTGGATGTGGATACCATCGACATCAACGACCCTGCTACCTATCGTCTATACTGCGAGGGACGTACCATTGGTACCTTCCAGTTTGAGTCGCCGGGTATGCAGAAGTATTTGCGTGAGTTGCAGCCTTCTACCTTCGAGGATCTCATCGCTATGAATGCGTTGTATCGTCCGGGACCTATGGATTATATTCCCGACTTCATCGACCGTAAGTTGGGGCGCAAACCTGTGGTCTACGATATTCCCTGTATGGAGAAGTACCTGAAGGATACGTATGGCATCACAGTGTATCAAGAGCAGGTCATGTTGCTTTCCCGTCAGTTGGCAAACTTCACCCGAGGTGAGAGCGATACCTTGCGTAAGGCTATGGGTAAGAAGCTGATAGAGAAGCTGAACCACATGTATCCCAAGTTTATTAAGGGAGGACAGGCGAATGGACACGATCCTAAGATACTGGAGAAGATATGGGCAGACTGGAAGAAGTTTGCATCCTATGCCTTCAATAAGAGTCACGCTACCTGTTACTCATGGGTGGCATACCAGACGGCATATCTCAAAGCCAACTATCCATCGCAATATATGGCGGCTGTTATGAGTCGAAGTTTGGCGAATATTGCGGATATCACGAAGCTGATGGATGAGTGCAAGTCTATGGGCATCAATACACTGGGACCGGATGTGAACGAGAGTTACTTGAAGTTCAGTGTGAACAGTCACTGCGATATTCGCTTTGGACTGGGTGCCGTGAAGGGGGTGGGTACTTCTGCGGTGCAGACCATTGTAGAGGAGCGCACCAAGAACGGACCGTACAAGGATATCTTCGACTTTGTGCAACGTGTGAATCTTTCGGCTTGTAACCGTAAGAACATAGAGTGCTTGGCACTGGCAGGTGCTTTCGATGGTTTCAATCAGTTCCGTCGCGAACAGATTTACGCCAAGAATGCCAAAGGGGATATGTTCATAGACACCCTGCTGCGTTACGGACAGGTGTATCAGTCGGAGCGACAAGCAGCCGAGAACAGTCTCTTCGGCGGATTCGACGATATGGATGTAGAGATTGCTACACCCGAGATTCCGGAAGCGGAGGAGTGGAGCTTGATGGAACGCCTCTCTCGTGAACGTGATTTGGTGGGTATATACCTTTCCGCCCACCCACTGGATGCCTATGCGGTGGTGCTTAATTATGTGTGCAACACCAAGGCTGTCGAACTCATGAACGATGACAAGAGTGAACTGATGGAACGCCAGGAGGTGAAGGTAGGAGGCATTGTTTCATCGGTGCGTCGCGGTATGTCCAAGACGGGTAAGCCTTACGGCATTGTTAAGCTGGAGGATGATTCGGGCGTGGGCGAACTGCCGCTCTTTGGTGAGGACTGGGTGCGCTGGGGAAACTTCATGATAGAGGGTAACACCATCTTTGTATTGATGCAAGTGGTTCCCGGTAAGTGGAAACCGGAGCAGAAAGAGTTGCGTGTTACGCAGGTGGAGTTCCTCGCAGATGTGCAGGAGAAGCGTGTGGAGCGCATCACCATTCAGGCGTTGGTGGATAATGTCAACGTGCAGGTGGCGGATGAGATTCTTGCGTTGGTGAACGACTCGAAGGGTAACACGGAGTTATGTTTCGACCTTGTAGATTCCGAGTCGCATCATCGTGTGCAGTTGCGTTCGCCGGAGAGAATAACGGTCGGTAAGTCGCTGTTGCGTTATGTAGAGGAGCATGAGGGGATGAAATTCAAGATAAATGGATGAGAATATACAATGGAAGAGAATCGTGAGAAGGAGGATGTAACCTTCATGAAGGCTGCATTGGCAGAGGCGCAGTTGGCGTTCCAAGAGGACGAGATTCCTGTGGGGGCGGTAGTGGTGTGCAAGGGACGCATCATAGCGCGTGCGCACAACTTGACGGAGCGTCTAACGGATGTAACGGCTCATGCCGAGATGCAGGCGATAACGGCTGCGGCGAATGCTCTGGGTGGAAAATACTTGACGGATTGTACGTTGTACGTCACGGTAGAGCCTTGCATTATGTGTGCAGGTGCTTTGGGTTGGTCGCAGATAAAGCGCATAGTATATGGAACCGGTGATGAAAAGCGTGGTTACAACAAGTGGGCTCCAGGTGCGTTGCATCCCAAAACGGAGGTCACTTCCGGGGTGCTTCAGCAGGAGTGTGCCGAGCTTATGCAGCGGTTTTTTAAGCGAAAGCGGTAGGGGACGCAGTTTCTATATCTGCGGTACTGTTGATTCTTATAATACTCAAGTTTTCGAGGTTTGTCGAGGACTTGAGTATTATTATATATAATAAGGTCTAATGAAGTAGAAGTAAAACGAAATATTTGTGGTCGCTTCTTCGTTTTTAACAGCATAACTTTTATGTTGTATAACATATTTTTAGTTGAAAATTCGGGAAAAACGGGCTAGAATCTTAAAAAACACTGCCGGTGATTTGTTTATCTAAAAAAAGTGTTCTATATTTGCAAAGTCGAATAGTATGAGTCCGATGTCCTGGAAGTGATTTCCGGGCACAATATAATGAAATAGATAACTTTTAATTTTTTGCGAATGAAAACAAAATTACTTCTAGCCTCTTTGGCTATGACAACGTGCGCAGTATCTGCCTGGGCTGAATTGCCCACGGACGGCGAATATTTGCTGCAAAATGTAGAGACCGGTTACTACCTTGGTGGTGGTCTCGATTGGGGTACACATGCTACTCTGATTGGTAAGCCACAGTGGTTTGCTCTTGCCGCACAAGCAGATGGTGCATATACCTTAGATTCTCATC
>CAYOKO010000020.1:0-22214 GCA_964404555.1 uncultured Bacteroidaceae bacterium
GAATGACGAAAAAGGTTTGTTTGTTCTGTGGTAAAACGACCGATAGGTATGTGTGTGAAGTGGGAGACGGTTGCTTGTGCGATAAGTGTGCTTTCCTAATTCACGATTTTGTGGATGAGAATATGATGCCTAAGGGCAAGGCGGTACGCAAGACTAAGCAGAAAGAGGTTATTGACTTGGAGAAGCTACCGAAACCCGCTGATATTAAAGCATATCTGGACCAGTATGTAATAGGACAGGACGATGCAAAGCGCCACTTGTCCGTCTCTGTGTACAACCACTATAAGCGTTTGGCACAGCAAGATAAGGATGAAGACGGGGTCGAGATAGAGAAGTCTAATATAATAATGGTGGGAAGTACCGGAACCGGTAAGACCCTTTTGGCTCGTACCATAGCCAAGCAATTGGACGTGCCCTTTACCATCGTAGATGCTACCGTGTTCACCGAAGCCGGTTATGTGGGCGAGGATGTGGAAAGTATCCTTTCTCGTCTCTACCAAGCAGCCGATTGCGACCTGGAGAAGACCGAGCGTGGTATCGTCTTTATCGATGAGATAGACAAGATAGCTCGCAAGAGTGATAATCCCTCTATCACGCGCGATGTGAGCGGTGAGGGTGTACAGCAGGGATTGCTGAAGTTGCTGGAAGGTTCCATGGTGAACGTGCCGCCAAAGGGTGGACGTAAGCATCCGGATCAGGATTATATCCATGTGGATACCCGCAACATATTGTTTATCTGCGGTGGTGCCTTTGACGGCATAGAGCGCAAGATAGCACAGCGACTGAATACTCATGTGGTGGGTTATAACTCCGTACAGAATGTGCAGAAGATAGACAAGGCGAATCTCATGAAGTATATCCTGCCGCAAGACTTGAAGTCTTTCGGTTTGATTCCCGAGATTATCGGTCGTCTGCCGGTGCTCACCTATCTGAACCCACTGGACAGAGATGCACTTCGCTCCATCCTGGTAGAGCCAAAGAATTCGTTGGTTCGCCAGTACACTAAGTTGTTTGAGATGGACGGCATAAAGCTCACCTTCCGGGAGGAAGCACTCGACTTTATCGTAGACAAAGCCCTTGAGTACAACCTGGGAGCCCGTGGTCTTCGCTCCATTGTGGAGGCTATCGTCATGGACGCTATGTTCGAGGCACCTTCCGCAAATATCGATACCTTTGATATTACCAAAGAGTATGCGGAAAAGCAGTTGAACAAGCAGCAAATGGGGTAGGAAAGAGCGCAAAAAACTCTATATCGGCAAAAAAATCGTGGCTGAATCGATTTTTTTGCCGATTTTTTTTGCTCTTTCGCAATCTTATTTCTATCTTTGTGTTTATTCTTCGAATATTAGGTAATGAGGTCACAAATGATGGATAATTTGAATTTAACGGAGAAACTGAAAGAGTACTTCGGTTTCAGTACGTTTAAGGGAGAACAAGAAGCGATCATTCGGAATCTATTGGCTGGAAAGGATACATTCGTATTGATGCCAACCGGAGGCGGTAAGTCTCTCTGTTATCAGTTGCCTTCCCTTTTGATGGAGGGAACGGCTATCGTTATATCCCCTTTAATCGCCCTGATGAAAAATCAGGTGGATGCCATACGGCAGTTTAGCGAAGAGGAAGGGGTGGCACATTTTATCAATTCATCCTTGACAAAGGCTGCTGTAGACCGTGTCAAGGAGGATATCTTGAGCGGCAAGACGAAACTCTTGTATGTGGCTCCGGAGTCGTTGACCAAGGAGGAGAATGTGGCGTTCCTCAAGACTATAAAGATTTCTTTCTATGCGGTGGATGAGGCTCACTGCATCTCGGAATGGGGACATGACTTCCGTCCGGAGTATCGTCGTATTCGTCCGATTGTGAACGAGATAGGTAAGGCTCCTATCATTGCTCTTACGGCTACGGCTACCGATAAGGTGCGCATCGATATAAAGAAGAATCTGGGTATGGCGGATGCGAATGAGTTCAAGAGTTCCTTCAACCGCCCGAACCTATACTATGAGATACGTCCTAAGACCGATGAGGTGGATAAGGATATTGTGCGCTTCTTGAAACAGAACAAGGGTAAGAGTGGTATCATCTACTGCTTGAGCCGTAAGAAGGTGGAGGAGTTGGCGGAGATTCTTCGTGCCAACGATATTGAGGCGCGTGCTTACCATGCGGGTATGGATTCCGTGACGCGTTCACAAACGCAGGACGATTTCATTATGGAACGTATCGAGGTGATTGTGGCTACCATAGCTTTCGGTATGGGTATAGATAAGCCGGATGTGCGCTTTGTGATTCATTACGATATTCCCAAGAGTCTGGAGGGATACTACCAGGAGACCGGTCGCGCCGGACGTGACGGCGGTGAGGGACAGTGTATTACCTTCTATGCTAAGAAAGATCTTGCACGTCTGGAGAAGTTTATGGAGGGCAAACCGGTGTCGGAACAGGATATAGGTAAGCAGCTCCTGCAGGAGACGGCGGCGTATGCGGAGAGTTCCGTGTGTCGTAGACGCTTGTTGCTGCACTACTTCGGCGAGGAATATACGAAGGATAATTGTGGTAATTGTGACAACTGTCTGCACCCGGCGGTAGAGAAAGAGGGTGGAGAGTTGCTTACCGAGATACTGGAGACGGTGGCTGCTGTAAAGGAGAACTTCAAGATTGAGTATATCTTGGATATCTTGCGTGGTATCGAAACCGAGGAGGTGATTGCTCATAAACATGGATCGCTGGAGACGTTCGGTGCCGAACGTGAGACGGAACTCATCTTCTTGCATTCGGTTATCCGCCAGAGCTTGTTGCATGGTTACCTTAAGAAGGATGTGGAGAATTACGGTCTGTTGAAGCTTACGCCAAAGGGAAAAGAGTTCTTGAAGAACCCAACTTCGTTTGTCGTGTTGCTGGATCGTAACTTCGACGATGCTGCATATCATGCTCCCACCAACGGTGGAACCGATGTGCTGGACAATACCTTGCTCACCATGTTGAAGGGATTGCGTCGCGATGTTGCCAACAAGAAGGAGATTCCCCCTTATGTCATCTTCCAGGATGCCTCTTTGGAAGCTATGGCAACGGTATATCCGGTAACGATAGATGAACTCCAGAACATCCCCGGAGTGGGTGCCGGTAAGGCAGCTAAGTTTGGAACTGCCTTCTGCAGTCTTATAAAGAAGTACTGTGAGGAGAACGAGATAGAACGTACCGAGGAGTTGCGTATACGTACCAAGGCAAACAAGTCGCAGCAGAAGAAATTGAGCATCATTCAGAATATAGACAAGCGCATTCCGCTGGACGATATAGCCTCTTCCAAGGGTATGGAGTTTGACGAGTTGCTCGATGAGCTTGAAACCTTTGTGTACTCCGGAACCAAAATCAATCTGGATTACTATATAAATGAGGTGATAGACGAGGATAAAATTGAGGATATCCGCGATTACTTCATGGAGAGTGATACCGATGACTTGGACGATGCTCTCGACGAGTTGGGACACTACTGCACGGAGGAGGAGATACGTTTGGTACGCTTGAACTTCCTTTCCGAGCTGGGAAATTAGTCATACACGCATTAAAATTCTATAAAATCGCGAAAGTGTGCGATAAAAGTCGTATATTTGCACGCAATAAAAAATTTTTTTTAGTTATGTCATCATTTATTGCAGATAAAGTAGTAATGGAGGGTCTAACATACGACGATGTATTGTTGATTCCCGCTTATTCCGAGGTGTTGCCACGAACCGTGGAGTTGACCACCAAGTTTTCACGCAATATTCAATTGAATATTCCTTTTGTAACAGCTGCTATGGATACTGTAACCGAGGCGAATATGGCAATTGCCGTAGCACGCGAGGGAGGTATAGGTGTTATCCATAAGAATATGTCTATAGCCGAACAGGCTCGTCAGGTGGCTGCTGTGAAGAGAGCGGAAAACGGTATGATTTACGATCCTATCACTATTCAGCGCGGTTCTACGGTAAAGGCTGCGCTCGATCTCATGGCCGAGTATCATATAGGTGGTATTCCGGTGGTGGATGAGAACATGATGTTGGTGGGTATCGTTACCAATCGTGACTTGCGTTTTGAGAACAATGTGGAGCGTCTGGTGGACGAGGTGATGACCAAGGAGAATTTGGTAACTACGCATCAGCAAGTGGATTTGGCTGCTGCTGCCGAGATTCTGCAAGAGAATAAAATAGAGAAGTTGCCGGTTGTGGACGGTAACGGTAAGTTGGTGGGCTTGATTACCTATAAGGATATCACCAAGGCAAAGGATAATCCCATGGCTTGTAAGGATGCTAAGGGTCGTCTGCGTGTGGCTGCCGGAGTGGGTGTAACTGCGGATACCTTCGACCGTATGAAGGCGTTGGTTGAGGCGGGTGCCGATGCTATCGTAATAGATACGGCACACGGTCATTCCAAATTTGTGATTGAAAAACTGCGTGAGGCAAAGGCTGCATTCCCGAATGTAGATATCGTTTGCGGTAACGTGGCTACGGGTGAGGCTGCCAAGTGCTTGGTTGAGGCGGGTGCCGACGGTATCAAGGTGGGTATCGGTCCGGGTTCTATTTGTACAACTCGTGTGGTTGCCGGTGTCGGTGTTCCTCAGTTATCTGCTGTGTACGATGTGGCTTGTGCGCTCAAGGGTACAGGTGTTCCATTGATTGCTGACGGTGGATTGCGTTATTCCGGTGACGTGGTGAAGGCTTTGGCTGCCGGTGGATACAGTGTAATGATTGGTTCTTTGGTTGCCGGTACGGAGGAGTCTCCGGGTGAGACTATCATCTTCAACGGACGTAAGTTCAAGGCATACCGTGGTATGGGTTCTTTGGAGGCTATGGAGTGTGGTTCCAAGGATCGTTATTTCCAGGGCAATGTGAAGGATGTTAAGAAACTGGTTCCGGAGGGAATTGCCGGTCGCGTACCTTATAAGGGCACTGTACAGGAGGTTATCTATCAGTTGATTGGTGGTTTGCGCTCCGGTATGGGATATTGTGGTGCAGCATCCATTCAGGATTTGCACAACGCTAAGTTTGTTCGTATCACCAATGCCGGTGTATTGGAGAGCCATCCGCACGATGTCTCCATCACCAGTGAGGCACCGAACTATAGTCGCCCCAACAACTAAAACGATAGGATGACACGACTTGTATGGACGTTGTGCCTGCTCCTCGGTGTGTTGGGGGTGCGTGGACAATCTGTTGCCGACCCGTTGGCAATGTGCGTGGGGGATAGGGATGTCCGTCTGTCCGAGTTGGTGTTTTCATTGAAAGAAGCCGGTGTCGCTCCGACACAGAAGGCGGTGGAGGCGTATGTGCCTACCTATGTAAACCGTCTGTTGATGGCGCAGGCTGCACGTGATGCCCGGTTGGATACAACGGCACGTTTCAAACGTGCGTATGGTGCAGAGCGTAGACAACTGCTTGTGGAGGCATTGGTGGATTCTTCTATGTTGGAGACATCTTTGAAGAATTATTATAATCATTGGGCAAAAAATTGTGGGAAGGATGGAGTAATCCGTCTTTCCCATATTTTTATCCCTTTGTCTCAAACGGGCTCTACGGCGGAACAGCATACGGCTTCGCAGCGTATAGATTCTATCTATCGGGCTATTCAGGGCGGTGCTGACTTTGAGATGTTGGCTGCACGTTATGCCCCGGGGGTGGGTTCTTTGCTCTTGGGTGGTGCAACCGAGACCTGGATGGGTAAGGGGGAAACCTTCGCGGAGTTTGAACAACAAGCCTATGCTCTGGGTGTGGGCGAGGTATCGGCTCCCTTTTTGTCTACTGTGGGGTATCATATCGTAAAGGTGCTGGAAAAGAAGTATCTGGAAACGTATGCTGCGGCACGTGAAGAGATGTTGCACTCGGAACGTTTTATGGCTCAAATGCGTAAACAAACGGTTGCCCTGGTGGTGGCACAACGGGGGAATGGCGTGAGTGTACGGAACTATCTGGAACAGCAGGAGAAACGGTTGATGGAGAACAATGTAGGTTATGCCGCTCGTTTGCAAACCTTTGCTGATGGACTTCTACAGAGTGATTATACGAATGCAGAGGTATTGGAAAAGATACCTCGAGATGAGGCTGCGTTCCAGGCGTACCTTAGCGGAGATGCATCGGCACGTAAGTCGTTCAAGAAGTTGGTCAAGAAATATAAAAAGAAGAAGGAGTACAATGCATCCGAGTGTGCAAAGAAACAGCTTCTTGTCGAGTATCAAACGGCTCTCGAAACCCGCTTGTCGGCAGACCTGCGTCGTAAATACAAGGTTGCTATATATCAAGATGTAATAAAAACCGTTTATAAGCATTGAGATTTGATGGCTTTTTCGTATCTTTGCCTTTGAAAACAAATAATGAAATATGAAATTGAAGAAATATATCCGATTGGCGATTGCGCTGCTGTTCGCAACAAACGTTGCGGTGGCGCAGAACGATAATGTGATAGATGAAGTAGTGTGGATTGTGGGCGATGAGCCAATCTTGCGTTCCGACATAGAGGCTGAACGCTTGGGCATGCAGGGAGCCCAGATGGAGGGAAATCCTTATTGCTCTATTCCCGAGCAGATTGCTATACGTAAACTGTATCTTCACCAGGCAGCTTTGGATAGTATTGAGGTGACGGAGTCTCAGGTACTGCAGATGGTGGAGGATCGAATCAGTGACTTGATTCAAAACTATGGTTCCAAGGAGAAGTTGGAGGAGTATTCCAACCGTAGTGTGAAAGACTTGCGTGAGCTTTTTCATGACCAGTTCATAGAGCAAATGAAGGTGCAGACGTTGCAGCGTAATTTGGTGTCCGACATCCAGGTGACTCCTGCCGAGGTGCGTCGTTACTTCAAGGATATGCCGGAGGATAGTCTGCCGATGATTCCTACGATGGTGGAGGTGGAACTGCTGACCATTCATCCGCGTATTCCTCAGTCGGAGATTGACCGTGTGAAGGATGAGTTGCGTGATTATACGGAGCGTATCAATAGTGGACAGTCTACCTTTTCTTCGTTGGCGATTCTATATTCCGAGGACGGTAGTAGTAGAAAGGGTGGCGAACTGGATTACACCTCTCGTGTAGGATTTGTTCCGGAATTTGCGAATGTGGCGTTCAGCTTGAGTGACCCTAAGAAGGTGTCTCGTATTGTGGAGACGGAGTATGGTTATCACATCATCCAGTTTATAGATAAACGTGGTGATAAGGTGAAGGTGCGTCACATCTTGCGCCGTCCGAAGGTGTCGGATGAGGCTTTGCAGGAGACAACGTTGCGACTGGATTCTATTGCCAACGATATTCGTGATAACAAGTTTACCTTCGAGGAGGCTGTTACTTATATCTCCGATGATAAGGATACTCGTAACAACTATGGCTTGTTGCAGAATAAGAATACGTATTCCTCTAAGTTTGAGTACAAAGAATTGCCTGCTGAGATACAGAGACAGGTTCGTAGTATGGAGGTGGGAGAGGTTTCTAAGGCTTTTACTATGATAGACAATAACAGTAAGGAGGTTTGCTGTTTGGTGAAGTTGAAGAGCCGTGTGGATGCACACCGTGCTACTATGACCGATGATTTCCAGGCTTTAAAGGACGTTGTAACGGAAACACGTGCCCAAGCCAAACTGAAGAAGTGGGTACAGGAGAAGCAGAAGTCTACCTATGTGCGCATAAACGAAGGTTGGCAGGATTGTGAGTTTGAGTTTCCTGGATGGGTACGATGAGAAAGATACTACTTCCTTTACTACTCTTTTGTCTGCTGGGCGTGGCATCCAATTTCTCACCCGACAAGAAGGTTGAGGCAGCAAAGAGTGACAGCAAGAAGATATATGTGTTACACTCCGATGTGTTGCACAAGGATTTTCGCGTCCCGGGAGCTCAGGTGCTCTCGGGCAATGTGCATTTCTTGCAGGATGGTGTGCATATGTACTGTGATAGCGCTCACTATTACGATGAAGAGAATTCCTTTAAAGCCTTCGGGCACGTTAAGATGGTGCAAGGAGATACTCTTTCGCTGGTGGGAGAATATTTGAACTATAATGGTGCAACGCAGTTGGCAGAGGTTCGTAGAAATGTAGTGCTTCGTCATCGCAAGAGTACTCTCTACACCGATAGTCTGAACTATGATCGACTTTACAATCTAGGTTATTTCTTTGAAGGAGGTAAATTGATAGATGCCGACAATACATTGACTTCCGACTGGGGCGAGTATCACACCGATTCTCGTGAAGCCATCTTTAATTACAATGTCTTGTTGGTGAATCCTAAATTCACGTTGAAGTCGGATACTCTACATTACAATACCCTTACCAAGATGGCGCGCATTGTGGGACCATCCAATATAGACCACAAGGATACTCATATCTATTCCGAATCCGGAATCTACGATACTCAGCGTGATATCTCCCACTTGTACAATCGTTCCATCATCACCAATAATGATGGTAAGAAGATGATTGGCGACAGTGTCTATTACGATAGTAAGAAGGGATATGGAGAGGGATTTCACAATGTTATATACACCGATGATCCGAATAAGAATCAGTTGACCGGCAACTATGTGTACTACGAGGAGAATACCGGATATGCTTTTGCTACCGACAGTGCTGTGGCGAAAGATTACTCGCAGAAGGATACTATGTATATCCATGCCGATACACTCAAGATGTTCACGTTCAATATAAACACCGATTCGGCGTATCGTGAAACCCATGCTTATCGTAAGGTACGCAGTTATCGTGTTGATATACAGATGGTGTGCGATTCTCTGATGGGTTCCTCTGTTGATTCCTGCCTCTATCTCTACAAAGATCCTATCGTATGGAACGGCGACCAACAGATAGTGGGCGAGGAGATGCGCGTCTATATGAACGACTCAACCGTGGATTCCATCCAAGTGTTGCGTCAAGCCATGTCCATAGAAAAGTTGGACAAGCACCACTACAACCAAGTGTCCGGTAGAGAAATGCACACCTATTTTAATAATGGCGAGGTGTACTTGAACCAAGTAGAAGGCAATGTGCTTGCCATCTACTATATGCTCGACAGTGATAGTTTGCTCTATGGCTCCAACTATACCGAAACTACCCTCCTAAAGATGTATGTGGAGAATCGCAAAATGAAGAGCCTCTGGATGCCGGCAGCACAAGGCGTGATGTATCCCATTACCGACATCCCCGAAAATAAGTACTATCTACCCGGCTTTGCCTGGTTCGACTATATACGTCCCACCTCACCACAAGATATCTTGGTATGGCGTGGAAAGGGTAAAGACCAGGAAATGAAGGTGGTGAAACGAAAGGGAGCACCTTTACAGAAGTTGGATAAAATACTAAAGAAGGAGTAACTATGGGAATGTTTACAACTCGGAAACCCCGTGCCTTTCGTCATGAATATATGTATGTAAACGAGCGAAAGGAAAAATTGAAGGAGATAGAGGAACGTGCAAAACGCGAGTTGGGCATGATTCCTCCCAAGGAGTGTAATCCGGAAGATATCCGCGGAACCTACGTGAAAGCTACCAAGCATCTGCGTCGACGTAAGGAGTCGGGAAAGAAGCCAACCAGTGCAGCCATCATCTTAATAGTGATAGCCGTACTGCTTTTTATATGGCACTGGATAGTCACCGGAAGTGTTCATTTCTAAAGAATTATACGAGTATGTCGGATATAATACATCTTTTGCCGGATGTTGTGGCAAACCAGATAGCTGCCGGAGAGGTGGTACAACGCCCTGCATCGGTCATTAAAGAACTCTTGGAGAATGCCATCGATGCAACGGCAACCCGTGTGGAGGTGAATCTGGAGGAGGCGGGTAAAAACCTCATTCAGGTAATAGATAATGGTAAGGGAATGAGCGAAACGGATGCAAGACTGGCATTCGAACGACATGCTACCTCCAAGATAAAGGATGCAGCCGACCTCTATGCACTTACCACCATGGGGTTCCGCGGTGAGGCTCTGGCGTCTATTGCCGCGGTGGCACAGGTAGAGTTGAAAACCCGTCGTCCGGAAGATGAGGTGGGTACCTTGGTGCGCATCTCCGGCGATAAGATAGAAGCGCAGGAGCCGGTGGGATGCAGTACCGGTGCAAACTTTAGTGTACGCAACTTATTTTTTAATGTACCCGCGCGTAGACGTTTCCTAAAATCGAACCAAGTAGAGCTGAGTAATGTGCTTACGGAGTTCGAACGAGTGGCATTGGTGAATCCGTCCGTTGCATTCAGATTGACAAATAACGGAGGAGAACTATTCAACCTTCCCGCCTCCGGTGTACGTCAGCGCATTCTGAATATCTTTGGAAAAAAAGTAAACGACAAACTCCTTCCACTCGATGTGGATACCTCCATGATAGAGATACACGGGTTTGTGGGCAGTCCGGAATCTGCCAAGAAGAAAGGAGCCAACCAATACTTCTTTGTCAATGGACGCTATATGAAGCACCCCTATTTCCACAAAGCAGTGATGGAAGCATACAACCGACTCATACCCGTAGGGGAACAGATACCTTATTTTATATATCTTACCGTAGAACCGGAGAGTATTGACGTAAACATACATCCTACGAAAACCGAGATTAAGTTTGAAAACGAACAAGCTATCTGGCAAATCCTTATGGCATCCGTACGCGAATGTCTCGGTAAGTTCAGTGCCGTTCCAACCATCGACTTCGACTCCGAAGTACAGTTGGACATCCCGGTGTATGTACCACAAACGGACGAGGAAGTACCGCAAGAACCCTCATCGTCCGTCATTAATTCCTTTGACGGGAATCCCTTTGTCAGTAGCGAAGTCCCCAACGTACCGTTTCCCTCCAAGAGTACTTCGGGCAGCGGAAGAAACTATACACCAAGTGGCGGATACAATCCCTTTGCCACGGACAATGAGGAAACATTTGCCCCCTCCGATTGGAAAGATGCCTACACCAACTTTGAACCTGAGGTAGCCACAGGTGAAATCTCACAAGCAATGAACCCCCTTAATCTGGATTTCGGAGAGATAACCCCGATACCCACGCAAAAAGGCGTATTGTTGCACATCTGTTCCGCCCCGATACAAGTGCAAGGACGCTTCATCGTGGCAGCACTGGAAAAAGGCATACTCATAGTAGACCAACACAGAGCACACCTCAAAGTGCTCTATGAACAATATATGCAGCAGATAGCCTCCGGCAACGGGCACAGCCAAACCCTCCTCTTTCCGGAGATAGTAGAGATACCCCCATCCGAACAAGCCTTATTGGAAGAAACCCTACCCATACTGCAAACGCTCGGGTTTGAGATAACCGATTTAGGAGGTGGTAGCTTCTCCGTATCCGCCCTGCCATCCGGTGTAGACGATATCCCCGTGGAGCACCTCATTCGCAATATTCTAAACGATGTTCGCGATTCCGGCGTTGACCTCTTGGAAAAATACAAAGAGGTATTAGCCCTCTCGTTGGCAAAGAATGGAGCTATTGTGGGCGGTATCTTGTTGAACAATAAAGAAATGTCCGAACTCCTGGAGAATCTGTTTGCACTCCCCGCACCGAATTTCTCCCCCGAAGGCAAGCTCGTATATACCGTCTTGGAGAGTGATGAGATTCTTCGCATACTCAAGTAACCCCCGTTTGGAGATGTGATGTGTTAAAACGAATAAAAGAACTGTCAAAGTGGTATTAATGTAAAAAAAAGCGCCCAAAAGGGTCGAAAAAGATGAAAAATGGCAGAAAAATTGTACGTTTGTGGAATTTTTCCGCTTTTTTTTGTTGGTTATTCGCAAAATAACGTACCTTTGCAGCAAATATTTGAAATTAATAGCACTATAAAAACAGATTAGTAATGAAAAAGTTGATGATTGCACTGGCTTTTGCCGGTCTTTTTGGTGCAGCGAATGCTCATGCAGATGAGGTTCCTACAGAGAAGTACAAGGTCGTAACCAATAGCTTCTGGGCTAACTGGTTCGTGTCTGCAGGTTTTAACTTCAGCTCCTTCTATTCAAATCAAGAGCTTAAGAATGCACACAACGGTCCTTTCACACAGGCTCGTCGCGATATGGGCTTTGATGTAGCCGTAGGTAAGTGGTTTACTCCGGGTCTCGGACTCCGTACCAAGGTAACCGCTGCTTGGGGTAAGGCTCCATACGATGCACGTCAGGTGAACCGTTACAAGTATTGGGATGCACAGGAGCAGGTATTGCTTAACTTGAGCAACTTGTTCTGTGGTTACAACGCTAAGCGTGTATGGAACTTCATTCCTTACGCTGGTGTTGGTTTGGATTACAACTGCTCTACTCATGAGGATTACATGGCAGTAAGTGTAGGTATCTTGAATACTTGGAGACTTTCCAGCCGTTGGAATGTTAACTTGGATTTGAGCTTGACCTCTGCTGAGGATTCTTACGATGGTTCAGGTGATGACATCCGTGGTGAGCACACCGGTTATTTGGATGGCAAGGGCATTAAGTTCTTGGGTTCTTATGACAAGCAGTTCACTGCTTCTGTAGGCTTTACTTACAACATTGGTAAGACCGGTTGGTCTAAGGCTCCGGATGTAGACGCTATCATGGCTCAGAACCAGGCTCGTGTAGACGCTCTTCAGTCTTCTTTGTCTGACGCTGAGGCTGAGAACGCTCGTTTGAAGGATCTGTTGGCTAAGAACCAGGGTGCCACTAAGGAAGTTGTTAAGAAGGAGCTTGCTTCTACCGGTGTTTCCGTATTCTTCAACCTGAACTCTTCTAAGATTGCTTCTAAGAAGGATCTTGTAAACGTACAGGCTGTTGCCGACTATGCTAAGGCTAACGGTAGCAAGGTTGTTGTTGAGGGTTATGCTGATAGCAAGACCGGTTCTGCAGATTACAACAAGTCTTTGGCACAGAAGCGTGCTCAGGCTGTAGCAGACCAGTTGGTTGCTATGGGTGTTGACAGCAGCAAGATTGAGGTAGTTTCTAACGGTGGTGTTGACACTTTGAAGCCGACTAGCTACAACCGTCGTGCCGTTGTTACTTTGAAATAATAGAGAATAACAGCGCTATTATATGTAGGGATGCCAATTTTTTGGCATCCCTTTTTTGTTCTCTCTGTTTTTTTTCTTACTTTTGCATCGTATTGGAATAATATAGAGAAAAGAAATATGTCGAAAATCATTCTTACGGGCGATCGCCCAACGGGAAAGCTCCACTTGGGGCACTATGTGGGGTCCCTAAAACGCCGCGTAGAACTTCAGAATACGGGTATATATGATAAGATCTTTATCATGATAGCCGATGCTCAAGCACTCACGGATAATGCAGACAATCCGGAGAAGGTGCGCCAGAATATTATTGAAGTGGCTTTGGATTACTTATCGGTAGGTATTGACCCGATCAAGAGTAATATCTTTATCCAGAGTATGATTACGGAGTTGACGGAACTTACATTCTATTATATGAATTTGGTGACCGTATCTCGTCTGCAACGTAACCCCACGGTGAAGAACGAAATTAAATTGCGTAACTTTGAGGCAAACATTCCGGTAGGCTTCTTCTGTTATCCCATCAGTCAGGCAGCCGACATCACCGCCTTTAAGGCAACAACCGTACCGGTAGGAGAGGACCAGGCTCCTATGATAGAACAGACACGTGAGATTGTGAACCGCTTTAATAATGTATACGGTGAGACACTCGTGTTGCCCAATATCTTGTTGCCGGAGAATGCAGCCTGTTTGCGTCTACCCGGAACCGACGGTAAGGCAAAGATGAGTAAGAGCCTTGGGAACTGCATCTACTTGAGCGATTCCGAAGAGGATGTACGCAAGAAAGTAATGTCTATGTTTACCGATCCGAACCATATAAAGGTCTCCGACCCGGGTTCCTTGGATGGTAACTGTGTGTTTACCTATCTCGACGCCTTCAGTCGTCCGGAACACTTCCCCGAGTTTGCTCCCGATTATCAGTCCTTGCAAGAGATGAAGGATCATTACACCCGTGGCGGACTTGGTGATGTAAAGGTAAAGAAGGTTCTCAATGCCATCCTGCAAGAGGAACTTGCCCCCATCCGTGCACGCAGAAAAGAATACGAGAAAGATATAGAAGGAGTCTACGAAATATTGAAAGCAGGAACACAAGCAGCACACGAAGTAGCTGCACAAACCCTTGCGGAGGTACGTCGTTCTATGAAAATAGACTATTTTGAAGATACAGCCCTAATAGCTGCTCAAGCTGCCAAATATCGCAGTCAGGAGTAGTAAAAAGGGGGACAAAAGCGCCTTTCGATAGAAAAAATCATGATTTTTCGCAAAAAAGCGATGAAATGTTTGGAAGTTCCAAAATAAAGTCGTACCTTTGCATCGCTTTTGGAACGGAAGGCACTTGGGCGTTTAGCTCAGCTGGTTCAGAGCATCTGCCTTACAAGCAGAGGGTCGGCGGTTCGAATCCGTCAACGCCCACACCAAGAAAGTCTTCCAAAAACCTGAAAGGGCGTTTAGCTCAGCTGGTTCAGAGCATCTGCCTTACAAGCAGAGGGTCGGCGGTTCGAATCCGTCAACGCCCACATGAAGAGAAGTGTTTCACTTCTCTTTTTTTGTTATGGGGGTAATTTGCTACGGTGTCTTCGTTTCCTGCTACGTGTTCAATATAACGAAATATATGACTCCTTTCGACGATTCTTCACTACAGATTTGGGAAACGTTCTGCGAAACGTTTCTGTAAGGCGGAATGGAAACGAAGATGTATTCGGGTGCCGTTTTAGCTACTTCTTGAGCATTCCTTTTGTCCGCATTTGTACGGCTCGATTCCTAAAAAATGTGTTTTACGTGAAAAAAATATCCGTGACATATATGGTAGATAAATAAAATGCACTATCTTTGCACGGTAAATATTTAAGTAACCTTAGAAATGGATTTGGATATACTTACAGCAATTTCCCCTATAGACGGAAGATACAGAGGGAAGACAGAGGCACTTGCTGCCTATTTTTCTGAATATGCGCTTATTAGATACCGCATTCAGGTAGAGGTGGAATATTTTATCACCTTGTGTGAACTCCCCCTGCCGCAGTTGAAGGATTTCGACCACAACTTGTTTGAAACCTTGCGCAATATCTACCGCAACTTTACAGAGCAAGATGCAGCACGTGTAAAAGAGATAGAAGCAGTGACCAATCACGATGTAAAAGCAGTAGAATACTTTATAAAAGAGAAATTCGATGCTATCGGTGGACTCGATGCCTTCAAGGAGTTTATTCACTTTGGACTGACATCACAGGATATCAACAATACATCCGTACCGCTTTCCATAAAGGAAGCATTGAACGATGTTTATTATCCGCAGATAGAGGAACTGATTGCCCAGTTGGAGAGCTATGCAGAGGAATGGAAGGATGTACCCATGTTGGCAAAGACACATGGACAACCCGCTTCACCCACCCGTTTAGGTAAAGAGATAATGGTGTTCGTATATCGTTTGCAACGCCAGTTGGCCATGTTGAAGTCATGTCCCGTTACAGCCAAGTTCGGTGGAGCCACAGGTAACTATAATGCCCACCACATCGCCTATCCGGAGTACGACTGGAAAAAATTCGGTACCGACTTTGTTCGCGAGAAACTCGGACTAGAGCGCGAAGAGTACACCACACAGATTTCCAACTACGACTGCATGAGCGCCATCTTTGACGCCATGACCCGTATCAACACTATTATGATAGACCTGGATCGTGACTTCTGGCAGTACGTATCCATGGAATATTTCAAACAGAAGATTAAAGCCGGAGAGGTAGGCTCCAGTGCTATGCCACATAAGGTGAACCCCATCGACTTTGAGAATTCCGAAGGAAACCTTGGTATTGCAAACGCCATTTTGCAACATCTGAGCACCAAGTTGCCGGTAAGCCGTCTGCAACGAGACCTTACCGACTCCACCGTGTTGCGTAACGTAGGTGTACCCATGGGGCACATGGTTATATCCATTCAGAGCACGCTCAAGGGACTGCGTAAGTTGTTGCTAAACGAAACGGCCATCAACCGCGACCTCGACGGATGCTGGGCAGTTGTAGCCGAGGCTATTCAAACCATTCTACGTCGTGAGGCGTATCCACACCCCTATGAGGCGTTGAAAGCACTCACACGTACCAACAAGGGAATCACGCAAGAAACCATCAGCGAATTTATCGACGGACTCGATGTGAGTGCGGAGATTAAGGCAGAATTGCGTGCCATCACCCCACATTCATACACAGGTATGTAAGAGAACAAGAATAGTATCATTTGAAAAAATGGTATGGTTCAGTATTTAGTATAAACTTTAAACGTATAGATCAATGATTTCAGAAGACGAAAAGTGGCAGGGTGGTTCTTCAGAGGGAACCAGCGGTAGCCGAGAGGGTTATAACAAGCCATACAGTGCAGAGGGTGGCAAAGTAGGACATACTCCGCGCCCTCGTTTCAAGAGAGTAGAACGTGCTTATGGTAGCACTGAGTCCGGTGAAGGTCGTGCATATCGCTCTTCATACACTCCGAATCGTGGAGAAGGCGGCGCACCCCGTCAGGGTGGATATCGTCCCCGCTATAATAATAATGAGAATGCGGAAGGACGTGCCTACACGCCGCGTCCCCGATACAATAATAACGGTGAGGGAGGTGGATACCGTCCTCGCTACAACAATGGTTACGGTGCTTCCCAGCAGGGTGGCGGATATCGTCGTGACAACAATGGTGGCGAAGGTGGCTATCGTCGCGAGGGAAATGGCGAAGGCGGTTTCCGTCCTCGTTACAACAACAATCGCCCGAACGGTCGCTTTAACAACAACCGTCCGCAGCGTCAGCGCACTGTCGATTACGATCCAAATGCTAAATATAGCATGAAGAAGCGTATAGAGTACAAGGAGATTAACTACGATCCCGAGGAGCCCATCCGCTTGAATAAGTTCTTGGCAAATGCCGGAGTATGCTCACGTCGTGAGGCCGATACTTACATCGCAGCAGGAGTGGTTTCCGTAAACGGAACCATCGTAACCGAGCTGGGTGTTAAGGTAAAGAGAAGCGATGAGATTCGTTTCCACGATCAGCCGGTAAGCATGGAGAAGAAGGTGTACGTATTGCTGAACAAGCCGAAGGACTATGTTACAACCAGCGATGATCCCCAGAACCGTAAGACCGTTATGGACTTGGTGAAGAACGTATGCCGCGAGCGTATCTATCCGGTGGGTCGTCTTGACCGCAACACTACCGGTGTACTCATGCTAACCAACGATGGCGACCTGGCATCCAAGCTTACCCATCCTAAGTTCTTGAAGAAGAAGATTTACCATGTAACTTGCGACAAGAACGTTTCCGCTGCCGACCTGAACACCATTCTTACCGGTGTTACTCTAGAGGATGGCGAGATTCATGCCGACAACGTAAGCTATGCAAGTCCTACCGACAAAAAGCAGATAGGTATAGAGATTCACTCCGGTAAGAACCGTATCGTGCGTCGTATCTTCGAGCATCTGGGATACCGTGTGGTTAAGTTGGATCGTGTTCTCTTTGCAGGACTCACCAAGAAGAACCTGCGTCGTGGCGACTGGCGTTTCCTCACCGAGGCCGAGGTGAATATGCTGCGTATGGGAGCTTTTGAATAACAAACGAAACAAAATACAGAATAACAAGACAATGAAAGCTTTAAAGCGAACAAAAATTGTAGAGCTTCTGGAGAGTCGTGCTTACGGTTCTACGGTCTGTGTAAAAGGATGGGTGCGTACACGTCGTGGTAGTAAGGCGGTGAACTTTATCGCCTTGAACGATGGTTCCACCATTAAGAACGTGCAGATTGTAGCCGATGTAGACAAGATTGCCGAGGATACACTCAAGTTGATTACTACCGGTGCGTGTATCAGCGTAGTGGGAACATTGGTCGAGAGCGTAGGCTCCGGTCAGGCGGTAGAGGTGCAAGCCGAAACCATCGAGATACTTGGAACTTGTGGCGGCGACTATCCCATGCAGAAGAAAGGACAGAGCTTCGAATATATGCGTCAGTACGCTCATATGCGTTTGAGAACTAACACTTTTGGAGCCGTTATGCGCATCCGTCACAATATGGCTATGGCCATCCATGACTATTTCCACAAACATGGATTCTTCTACTTCCACACCCCCATCATCACCGCAAGTGACTGTGAGGGAGCCGGTCAGATGTTCCAGGTTACCACTAAGAACCTCTACGACCTTAAGAAGGATGAGAACGGTAAGATAGACTACAGCGACGATTTCTTCGGCAAGACCACTTCCTTGACCGTTTCCGGTCAGTTGGAAGGCGAGCTGGGAGCAACCGCACTGGGCGCCATCTACACCTTCGGTCCAACCTTCCGTGCCGAAAACTCCAATACCCCCCGCCACTTGGCAGAGTTCTGGATGATTGAGCCGGAAGTAGCTTTCATCGATATGGAAGAGTTGATGGACCTGGAAGAAGACTTCATCAAGCACTGTGTACGTTGGGCATTGGACAACTGTAAGGACGATCTTGAGTTCTTGAACAAGATGATAGATAAGACCCTTATAGACCGACTCAACTCCGTGTTGGCAGACAGCTTTGTACGTTTGCCCTACACCAAGGGAATTGAAATCCTTCAGGAAGCCATCAAGAACGGTAAGAAGTTCGAGTTCCCCTGCAACTGGGGTGACGACCTTGCCAGCGAGCACGAACGTTACCTCGTAGAAGAGTACTTCAAGAAACCCGTCATCATGACCAACTACCCCAAGAAGATAAAAGCCTTCTACATGAAGATAGACGACACCAAACCCGTTCTCAACGGCGAGGAGATGGAAGAAACCGTACAAGGAACCGACGTCCTCTTCCCACAGATAGGTGAGATTATCGGAGGTAGCGTACGCGAGGAAAGCCTGGATAAGTTGAATGCCGAGATAGAAGCACGCAACATCCCCATGAAGGATATGTGGTGGTACCTCGACACTCGTCGTTTCGGTAGCTGTCCGCACGCCGGATTCGGACTTGGATTCGAGCGCCTAATCCTCTTTGTAACAGGTATGCAGAACATTCGAGATGTGATACCCTTCCCAAGAACCCCGAAGAGTGCCGAGTTCTAATTATCGTCACATTTTCATGCAATATCGAGAGGCAGTCTGTAATTCCACAGACTGCCTCTTTTGGCAAATATCGTTATTTTTGCTGAAAACTTTCTACTAAACGAGTGTAAATCCATAGAAATTAGCTAAATTTGCATCCAAAATAAAATTTAGAATAGAAATGGGATACTTATTTACAAGCGAATCCGTGTCCGAAGGACATCCGGATAAGGTGGCGGATCAGATTTCCGATGCCGTACTAGATAAATTGTTGGCCTTCGACCCCAACTCAAAAGTTGCCTGCGAGACCCTCGTAACCACCGGTCAGGTAGTCATTGCCGGTGAAGTAAAGAGCGATGCGTATGTCGATTTGCAAGACATTGCACGTCGCACCATTAAGCGCATAGGATACACCAAGGCCGAATATAAGTTCGAAGCCGAAAGCTGTGGCGTACTCAATGCCATTCACGAGCAGAGCGCCGATATCAACCGCGGAGTAGAACGCGAAGATCCAATGAACCAAGGAGCCGGCGACCAAGGAATGATGTTTGGCTATGCAACCAACGAAACCGAGAACTATATGCCATTAGCATTGGCCCTCTCACACCTCATTCTGCAAGAATTGGCAGCCATCCGTAAGGAAGGCAAGCAGATGACCTATCTGCGTCCCGACTCCAAGAGCCAGGTGACCATAGAGTACAACGACAATGGCGAACCGGTTCGTATCGACACCATCGTACTGAGCACACAGCACGATGAATTCATCGCCCCCGCCAACGATAGCAAGGAAGCACAAGATGCCGCCGATGCCGAGATGGTAGCCACCATCGAGCGCGATGTAAAAGCCATTCTCATGCCACGCGTTATTGCCAAGTTGCACAGCGAGAAGATTGTAAAACTCTTCAATGACGCCATAACCTACCACGTGAACCCCACCGGTAAGTTCGTCATCGGAGGTCCACACGGAGATACCGGTCTCACCGGACGTAAAATTATAGTAGACACCTACGGCGGTAAGGGAGCACACGGAGGAGGCGCCTTCTCCGGTAAAGACCCATCCAAGGTAGACCGTTCCGCAGCCTATGCCGCACGCCACATAGCCAAGAATATGGTGGCAGCCGGAGTTGCCGATGAGATGTTGGTACAAGTAAGCTACGCCATCGGAGTAGCACGCCCCATCAATATCTACGTAAACACCTACGGACGTAGCAAAGTAGCCATGACCGATGGTGAGATAGCCAAGAAGATAGATGAACTCTTCGATATGCGCCCCAAGGCCATAGAAGAGCGCCTTAAGTTGCGTAACCCTATCTACGAAGAGACCGCCGCTTACGGACACATGGGACGCGAGCCCAAGACCGTTGTTAAAACCTACACCAGCAACTACAACCCAAGCGTAACCAAAGAGGTAGAACTCTTCACCTGGGAGAAGTTGGATTACGTAGACAAGATAAAGGAAGCTTTCGGTATCTAATGGAGCAACAGAATACAGCGCAGGCACCCACCATCGCATCCGTGGTGGTGTACGGTGCCTCCTCGCTTCACCTCGACGAAGCCTATTACAAAGACGCAGAGCAACTGGGAACCCTGTTGGCAGAGCGACACATACACCTTATAAACGGAGGTGGATGCATGGGACTTATGAACTCCGTCTCCAACGCCTGTCTGGCAGCCGGAGGTACCGTTACCGGAGTTATTCCGGAGTTTATGATAAAAGAAGGTTGGCACCATACCGGTCTTACCGAACTATTGGTTACACCGGATATGCACAGCCGTAAGGAAAAGATGGCAGAACTCTCCGATGCCGCCATAGCCCTACCCGGAGGATGCGGAACCTTCGACGAACTCATGGAAATTATCACCTGGAAGCAATTGGGCATCTACCCCAAACCCGTGGTAATCCTCAATACCAACGGCTATTACGACCCCCTCTTGCAAATGCTACAACGCAGCATCGACGAAAAGTTCATGCGTCTCGTTCACGCCGGAATCTGGCGTGTAGCAAACACACCGCAGGAAGCCGTAGAACTCCTGTTTGAATCCTCTGTGCAAACCTTCTCAAAGCTATAGTGCCGGAATGAATGCCGATTCAATCATAGTATCCGACACCCTGTATGTGGATTCTGTCGCAACCGACACCTTGAAAGAACCCCAAGAGATACACCCCACCACTTTCGCCTCGCTGATGGATTCGGCAAGGTGGAAGGGTGGGTATTTTGCATACCTCAACCCCAACCACCGTGTGCAACGCCTATCGGCAGGTGTGGCAGTAGAGAAACGCTCGTACGACATGGGCAACGACCGTTACGTCTCCCTGCTTCTCTTTGTCGTGCTCATAGCCTACCTCTTTATACTCTCCCGCAATCGTTTCTACATAAAAGAGCAGATGGTTCAACTCTTCGGTCGTCGCAGTCGCACCACCTATGCCGTACCATCCACGCAGAAAGAGTTTCGCGGAACCGTATTCTTCCACACCGTAGCCACCCTCATGTGGGCATTCTTTGGCTTCAGCATACTCTATGCATATAACCCGCAAATCGTTACCATGGTAGCCCCGCTACGCATGGGAACAGCAGTGCTCGTTATCACCCTTGCCATGATGCTCCTACAGAAACTCCTTTACCTCTTTGTAAACTGGATATTTTTTGACAAAAAGAAGCGAGAAGAATGGTCCTTGAACAGAAATTTGCTCATTTCGATAGAAGGAATTGTACTTTTTCCCGCCATTTTATTGCTTTTGTATTCCCCGTTCGAAATGAAATTTATCGGATTTGGAATACTTATTTTGCTCTTATTTTCTCGAATTTACCTTATGATAAGGACTTTTCTAATCTTTTTCGGTAAATTCTACGATGGTTTGCATTTAATTTTGTACTTTTGCACTCTCGAAGCGATGCCTCTCTTCTTTTGGGGAGTGGCGTTGTACGAACTTCAAGAGAACTGGAAAGTAATAATTTAATACAATATATGGTAAAAAAGATACTTGTTTCACAACCGAAACCAACCTCGGAGAAATCTCCGTACTACAGTATTGCGGAAAAGTGTAACGTAGACTTTGTATTCCGTCCTTTTATCAAGGTAGAGAGTCTTACTCCCAAAGAGTTTCGCTCTCAGAAAGTCAATATCATGGATCACACGGCCATTGTGTTTACCTCCCGTCATTCAATTGACCACTTCTTTGGCCTATGTGAGGAGATGCGATTAACGATGCCCGAAGATATGAAATATTTCT
>CAYOKO010000021.1:0-22033 GCA_964404555.1 uncultured Bacteroidaceae bacterium
TGAACAAGGAAGAGGGCGTAGGCGACATCGTATTGCTCGATGTAACTCCGTTGTCAATGGGTATTGAGACCCTGGGTGGTGTTATGACCAAGTTGATTGACGCCAACACTACCATTCCTTGCAAGAAGAGTCAGGTATTCTCTACCGCAGCCGATAACCAGACCGAGGTAACCATCCACGTACTTCAGGGAGAGCGTCCTATGGCAAGTCAGAATAAGTCCATCGGTCAGTTCAACCTCACCGGTATCGCACCCGCACAGCGTGGTATTCCTCAGATTGAGGTAAGCTTCGATATCGATGCAAACGGTATCTTGAAGGTATCTGCCAAGGATAAGGCAACCGGTAAGGAGCAGGCTATCCGCATTGAGGCATCATCCGGTTTGAGTCAGGAAGAGATAGACCGTATGAAGGCTGAGGCTGAGGCAAATGCCGATGCCGATAAGAAGGAGAAGGAGCGCATCGACAAGATGAATCAGGCCGATTCCATGATTTTCCAGACAGAGAATCAGTTGAAGGAATTGGGCGATAAGCTCCCGGCAGACAAGAAGCCGGCTATCGAAGCAGGTCTCCAGAAGTTGAAGGATGCTCACAAGGCTGCCGATCTCGCTGCTATCGATGCTGCTATGGCAGAGTTGAACACTGCATGGCAGGCAGCTAGCGCACAGATGTATCAGGGTGGTCAGCCGGGTGCAGGTGCACAGGCAGGTCCGGGTGCAGGCTCACAGCAGAACACCGGTAACAACGGCGGTGCCGAGGATATCCAGGACGCTGATTTTGAAGAGGTAAAATAAACTTCATAAGCTGAAAGTTAGAAAATTGGGTTTTTAAAAGAAGGGTGCTGTTTCGGGAGAAACAGCACCCTTTATGTTTTTTTCGTAACTTATATACTTTATGTTCCGATTTTTTTTTCTAATTTTGCACAAAATATAAGGTAATAGGATGGATAAGATTCGAAATTTTTGCATTATAGCACATATTGATCACGGTAAGTCTACGTTGGCAGATCGTTTGTTGGAGCGTACCAATACGATAAAAGTCACTGAAGGACAGATGCTTGATGATATGGATTTGGAGAAAGAGCGTGGTATAACCATTAAAAGTCATGCCATACAGATGGAGTACAGCTATAACGGCGAAAAGTATATCCTCAACTTAATAGACACCCCGGGACACGTGGACTTCTCGTATGAAGTGTCCCGTTCCATTGCGGCGTGTGAGGGTGCTTTGCTGGTAGTGGATGCTACACAAGGTGTGCAGGCACAGACCATTTCGAATCTCTACATGGCGATAGAGCACAATCTGGAGATTATTCCGGTAATAAATAAATGTGATATGGTGAACGCTATGCCCGAGGAGGTAGAAGATGAGATAATAGACCTCATAGGCTGTAAGCGTGAGGACATTATCCGTGCTTCCGGTAAGACGGGCGAAGGTGTGGACGATATCCTCAAGGCAGTGGTAGAACGCATTCCGCACCCCGTAGGCGATGAGAATGCTCCGCTGCAAGCGTTGATTTTCGACTCCGTGTTCAACTCATATCGTGGTATCATAGCGTATTTTAAGATTGTAAACGGTACCATCAATTCCGGCGATAAGGTGCAGTTTATCAACACCGGCAAGGAGTATCCTGCCGATGAGATTGGTGTGCTGAAGATGGATATGATTCCTCGTAAGTCCTTGGGATGTGGCGATGTAGGTTACATTGTTTCCGGCATTAAGACGGCTACCGAGGTGAAGGTGGGTGATACCATCACACACGTGGAGCGTCCGTGTAAGGAGGCGATTGCGGGATTCGAGGAGGTGAAGCCTATGGTGTTCGCCGGTGTGTATCCCATTGTGACGGAAGATTTTGAGAACCTTCGTTCCTCTTTGGAGAAGTTGCAGTTGAACGATGCTTCCTTGACATTCTCTCCGGAGTCGTCCGTAGCATTGGGCTTTGGTTTCCGCTGCGGATTCTTGGGACTCTTGCACATGGAGATTGTGCAGGAGCGTCTCGACAGAGAGTTCAACATGGATGTTATCACAACCGTGCCCAACGTATCTTATATGGTGTACGACAAGCATGGCGAGGTGAAGGAGGTACACAATCCTGCCGGTATGCCGGAGCAGACACTTATTGACCACATCGAAGAGCCTTATATCCGTGCATCTGTTATAACGACAGCCAATTATATAGGTCCTATCATGACACTGTGCTTGGGTAAGCGCGGTGAGTTGGTGAAGCAGGATTACATAAGCGGTAACCGTGTGGAGTTGATTTTCGACCTTCCGTTGGGCGAGATTGTGATAGACTTCTACGATAAGTTGAAGAGCATCTCCAAGGGATATGCTTCCTTTGACTATCATCAGAACGGCTTCCGCACCTCTAAGTTGGTGAAGCTAGATATCCTCCTGAACGGAGAACCGGTGGATGCCCTTTCTACGTTGACACACGCCGACAATGCCGAGACCTTCGGACGCCGTATGTGTGAGAAGCTCAAGGAGTTGCTCCCCCGTCAGCAGTTTGATATAGCCATACAGGCAGCCATCGGAGCGAAGATTATAGCTCGCGAAACGGTGAAGCAGGTGCGTAAGGATGTAACCGCCAAGTGTTACGGTGGTGACGTGAGTCGTAAGCGCAAGTTGCTCGAGAAACAAAAGCGAGGAAAGAAGCGTATGAAACAGATTGGCAATGTGGAAGTTCCGCAGAAGGCCTTTCTAGCAGTGTTGAAGTTGGATTAATCAATATAGAGAACCTTAAAACTTTAATCGATGGAATCTAAAAATGATGTAGCCAGAGAGTTGGCACGAGCGTTTTACACGCTATCGCCAACCGCTCTTAATGAGTTGGCGGAGATATTGGTTCCTTTTAAGTATGCAAAAGGAGACCGGGTACTGGACGAAGGCGAGGTGTGCAAGTATATGCTCTTTGTCCACAAGGGAATTGTGCGTCAGTTCTATTTTAAAAACAATAAGGACGTGACAGAGCATTTCTCTTACGAAGGTCGTTTGGTGGTTTGTATCGAGAGTTTCTTTAAACAAGAACCTACTCGTTTGATGGTAGAGGCATTGGAACCCAGTGTGTTGTATGGTATACCACACGATGCGATAGAGTTGTTGGCCGACCGCAACAAGGAGATTAATCTCTTCTATCGTCACATACTGGAGCATGCACTCATCCGTTCGCAGGTAGCAGCAGACCGTCGTCGATTTGAGTCGGCACAAGAGCGGTACAACTATTTGTTGAGCGTACAACCGGAGATATTCCTGCGTGCTCCGTTGGTACACATTGCCTCGTATCTACAGATGGCACCCGAGACACTGAGCCGTGTACGTGCTGCCGCACAGGAACAGAAGGAGGCCGCAAAGCAGGAAGAGGTACCTGCGAAACGCGAAATGACAGACGATGAAAAAGCTAGTCTGGAAGCTGTTCAGCGCCAGTTGGAAATGGTCGCAGCGAAAAAACGAAAGAAATGATGTGAAAATAAAAGAGGTTTCGGATTTCTCCGGAACCTCTTTTGTTAGAATTATATCTCCGCATCGACGTACAAGAAACGTTTAATACTCTTCTTGGGCGTCTTCTCAAACTCTTCATCGTACAGTTTTATACCTGAAATCTGTGCATAAGAAGGGAGCAGTTTGTTCACCTGAATACGGTTTGCCTCCATCTGCACCGCAATGTCTTCCCCCTTTCTCTCAGCGTTGAAGCGATCACGATTCGGGTAGATGAGCGCATAGAACTTATCCGCCTTCTGTATCACAATACTCTCCGTGACATAAGGCATAGAATTTATTTTATCCTCCAACTCCTCCGGATACACATTCTGTCCGTTAGCACTCAAGAGCATATTCTTGCTACGTCCCTTTATATAGATGTATCCATCCTTATCCATCAGAGCCAAGTCCCCCGTGTGGTACCAACCCTCCTTATCAATGGTTTGTTCCGTTGCCTCCGGATTCTTGTAATACCCCGGTGTTACGTTAAGACCACGACACAGAATCTCGCCCACCGTATGTTGCGGATCCTTGCTATCTATGCGCACCTCCATGTGCGGCACACACTTACCGCACGAACCGGTTCTAAACTTATGCCAATCCTCGTAAGCAATAATTGGAGCACATTCGGTAGTGCCGTATCCTACGGTAAATTGGAAACCGATATCCTTGAGGAACACCTCCACATCGTTGCTAAAGGCAGCCCCACCGATAATTACCTCGTAGAAGCTTCCGCCGAAAGCCTCCGTAAGCTGCTTGCAAACCTTACGCTTTATCACCCTATTTATAAAAGGTATATGCATCAGCAACTTCATACCCGGTTTCTGCAACTTCGGGAACACCGAATTGCGCACCACCTTCTCTATTATCAGCGGTACGCTGATAATGATAATCGGTTTTATCTCCGCAAACGCCATCAAGATAATCTTGGGACTCGGTGTACGCGTCAAGAAGAACACATGGCAACCATACAAGAACTCGAACAAGAACTCGAACGCCATACCGTACATATGTGCCATGGGTAAGATAGACAGAACGTTATCTCCCGCATGAACCTGTTTACCCAGTACGATAATAGCAAAATCGTAATTGCTCCACAACGCACGATAGGGGATAAGCACCCCCTTGGAAAAGCCCGTTGTACCCGAAGTATAGTTGATGAGCGCAATCTCCTCCGCCTCGTCCGCATGGTAATGAATATCCTCCTTGGTCAATCCCTTGGGAAATTTCTCCTCGAAGGCACTCCGGAGATGCCCCCGAATATCCGTATCGGTTGTAATGGAAGCAAGCGTACTGTAGAGACAAGACAAATCCTTCAGCTCAAAGATACCCTGCAGCGTCGGCGTCTCCTCGGCATTCACACGGTTCAGCGACTGGTCACCAATGAAAACCAACTTAGCCTCCGAATGGTTAATAATATTGTGAACTTGTTCCGGTTTGAACTCATGCAAGATAGGCACACCCACCGCACCGTAGGTAAGAGTAGCAAAAAACACTATACCCCAGTACGCACAGTTCTTACCGTATAACGCAATCTTATCACCCTTCTTTATACCATACTCCCCAAAGAGAATATGCAGTTTTTCTATTTCGACGGCCACATCGCGAAAACGATAGTTCTCGCCCTTATAGTCCGTAAGAGCATCTCGATCCCAATGTTCGCAGATGCTCCTCTCTACAATTGCGTTATAGCTAGGTATTTCTTTCATTGCACATTTTTATTTGTCATGTGCAAAAGTAAAATATTTCCTGCACATAACAAAGAAAAAGATGCAATTTTCAATGCTTTTTTGTTATTTCTATCCTATAAAAGCGAATTAAAGGACACAAATAAAGAAAAAGCATCTCCCTTAATACACACGAGGACCGAAGATTTTGCTTCCCACACGAACCAGTGTGCTTCCCTCCTCGATAGCAATATGATAATCGTGACTCATTCCGTAAGAACACTCGCAGAACTCCCTGTTGTCACGGAAGAACTCATCCTGAATCTTATAGAAGAACAAATGCGCCCCATGAAACTCCTTGCGAATCACCTCCGCATCGTCCACGTTGCTCGCCATACACATAATGCCGCAAATCTCCACATACGGCAAGTTCTTCCACTCCCCATCAACCAACATCTCCTCCAGTTCCGTGTAACTAAAGCCAAACTTCGTCTCCTCGCGAGCAATGTGCAACTGCAACAAGCACTTAATTCTGCGTCCGCACTTCTCCCCCTGACGGTTAATCTCCTTCAGCAGTTTGAAGCTATCCACCGCATGAATCATGCTCACGAACGGAGCAATGTATTTCACCTTATTAGTCTGCAAATGGCCAATAAAATGCCACTCAATATCCTTAGGAAGTTGTTCCTGCTTCTTGACCAACTCCTGCACCAGACTCTCGCCAAAGATACGCTGTCCGGCATTGTATGCTGCTTCTATATACTCCGCCGGGTGGTATTTGGAAACAGCTACCAGCCGAACCGTTTTCGGCAGTTCGGCCAGTATTTCTGTTAATGGGGTAATTACGTCAAACATAATCGTCTGTTTATTCTTCCGGTTTCTTCTCCACACGAGCACTCATATCGTACTGGAACACATCCATGATAGGAGTCTCGGCAATATTAGAGATAACATAATCCATCATGCTACCCTTCATGCCCTCGTCCAGACGCTTAATAGCATCGCGGATATCGATGGCACGAATCAATACAAAGTTCGATGTCTTCTTCTCCTTTCCACTCTTCTCGTCCAGTGTAATGAAGTTCAACTTCGCCTTAAACCATCTGTCCGCAGCCTCCAAGTCGCAGTCGAACAACTCCGAAATCTTGGCACGCTTTATATCGGACACCTGGTACTCGCCGCTCATAAACGGAGAAATCTCCTCAATGATTCTCTTCTCAGCCTCCGTAAAGCTCAGTGCATCTACCAAGTAAGGTTCCGTTACCTTCTTTACAAAACCATTCTCCATGGTCTTGTCGTATTTGATTTTACACTCAAACCATTCGTACATCATAATTCTTTCTTTCCTTATTATATGTGTATATTGTTCTACCATCCGCGTTAAAAGCGGACAATCCTTTTTATTCGACTGCAAAATTACGAAAAAAACCGATTCAATCCATCATTTTAATGAAAACAATAATGTAGTTAATATTAAAAGAGCGAAATTGTTTGTAAATTGTACTATAAAGTTGTATCTTTGCACGTAATTATTTATACAGAAAACGAATATGCCGAAAATATCCATACGAGGACATGAAATGCCGCAATCGCCCATTCGTAAGTTGGCACCGCTTGCAGCAGCAGCAAAGAAACGTGGAGTACACGTTTATCATTTGAATATAGGTCAGCCCGATTTACCCACACCGCGTGCGGCAATCGAGGCAATACGCAATATCGACAGAACGGTCTTGGAGTACAGCCCCAGTCAGGGATATCTGAGTTACCGTCAGAAGTTGGTGGGGTACTACGAGAAGTACAACATCCACGTAGATGCCGACGATATCATCGTGACCTGCGGTGGTAGCGAGGCCGTGCTTTTTGCCTTCCTGTCCTGCCTCAACCCGGGAGATGAGATTATTGTTCCGGAGCCGGCCTATGCCAACTATATGGCATTTGCCATCTCTGCCGGTGCCGTGATTCGCACCATCGCCACAACCATAGACGAGGGATTCTCCCTGCCCAAGGTAGAGAAGTTTGAGGAGTTGATAAATGAGCGCACCCGCGCAATCCTTATATGTAACCCGAACAACCCCACCGGTTACCTCTACACCCGTAGAGAGATGAACCAGATACGCGACCTGGTAAAGAAGTACGACCTATACCTCTTCTCCGATGAAGTATATCGCGAGTTTATCTACACCGGTTCTCCCTATATCTCAGCCTGTCACTTGGAAGGCATAGAGCAGAATGTCATCCTGATAGACTCCGTGAGCAAGCGATACAGCGAGTGCGGAATACGCATTGGAGCCCTTATCACCAAGAATGCCGAGGTGAGAGCTGCCGTTATGAAGTTCTGCCAGGCACGCTTGAGTCCTCCGTTGATAGGACAGATTGCCGCCGAGGCTTCTCTGGATGCAGGTGAGGAGTATGCACGCGAAACCTACGATGAATACGTGGAGCGTCGTAAGTGCTTGATAGACGGACTGAACCGTATCCCCGGAGTATATTCTCCTATCCCCATGGGAGCCTTCTACACCGTAGCCAAGCTGCCGGTGGACGATGCCGAGAAGTTCTGTGCATGGTGTTTGAACGAGTTTGAATACGAAGGCAAGACCGTGATGATGGCACCCGCTGCAGGTTTCTATACAACTCCGGGCAAGGGACGCAACGAGGTACGTATAGCCTATGTATTGAAGAAAGAAGATTTGAGTGATGCGCTCGTGGTGCTGCGTAAGGCACTGGAGGCATACCCCTATAAGGAAACGGTGGAGTAACGCATGATTCTACCGTTTTATATATCTAAAAGACTGTTTAGCGGACGTGAGGGAAAAAGAGAGGTCTCTCGCCCCGCTATTCTTGTAGCTACGGCAGGCGTGGCACTGGGACTGGCGGTTATGATTATCTCCATCTCGGTGATGTTCGGCTTCAAGAAGGAGATTCGTGATAAGGTGGAGGGGTTTGGCGGACAGCTGCAAGTGATGAATATGCAGTCGTTCCGTGCCAACGAAACCTATCCTATAGCCTTCGATGATTCTCTCTTGCAGGCGGTGGGTAAGTTGCCGGGTGTGACACACGCACAGCGATATACCCTAAAGCCCGGTATGCTCAAGACCGATGATAACTTCCGTGGTGTACAGCTAAAGGGAGTGGGGAAGGAGTATGACTTCGCTTTTCTAGAGAAGAACTTGAAGGAGGGTTCACTCCCTAACTTTGACAGCGAAGAGGGAGGTGTGCCTATTGTCATCTCTCGCATGGTTGCCGATGAGTTGCACCTGGGAGTGGACAGTAAGGTGTTTGCTTACTTCTTCGAAGGTACCATTCGTGTGCGTCGTTTCCATGTGGTGGGAATCTATCAAACCAACATGAAGGAGTTTGATAAGAATCTGGTATTTACCGATATAAATACAGTGACCAAACTCAACGGATGGGAGGCAGACCAGGTGAGTGGTGTTGAGATGTCGCTTGCCCCGGAGGCAGATGCGCAGAGCTGTCTACAGAAGGCTATAAGCTTCATCAATCCACGACTGGATGCTTATGGTGCCAAGTATGCCACTTACAGCATAGAGGAACTCTATCCACAACTGTTCCAGTGGTTGGATATGTTGGACTTGAACATCTGGATTATTCTCATTCTCATGATACTGGTAGCCTCTTTCACCATGATAGCGGGATTGCTCATTATTATATTAGAGCACACCAACTTCATTGGTGTCTTGAAGGCACTGGGGGCAACCAATAGGCAGATACGTCAGATATTCCTCTACTTTGCCTCTTTCGTGATACTGCGCGGATTGGTGATAGGCAATGTGATAGCATTGGTACTCATCTTCAGTCAGCAGTATTTGGGTTGGGCACATCTCGATGCCTCCACCTATTATCTGGAGCGTGTACCCGTACTGTTCCAACCCGCTTATTGGGGAATTGTGAATGCCGCCACCTTCCTATTGTGTGTCATGGCATTGCTCATACCTTGCCATTTGGTATCCTATATACATCCTGCAAAGAGTATCCGTTTCGAGTAGTAACGGATACTCTTTACAAGAGTTTTATCTCTAGTTTATCATGACTTCGCCTATATCGAAGTCGTCCATTACGCAACTCATATCCACCGAACCGCGAATACCGCTTACGGAACCCTTAGAGGTGTATTGCCACATAATGAATTTTAGGTCGTCTATCAAGTTGGGACGTTCGTCGCTATAGCGAGCTATCATGTAGTAATAGTCCTTGAAATCGCCGTGTGACAGATACTTGTTGTAGAAGTTACCCGAGGTGTAAATCACCGGTTTGAACCCGTATTCCTTCTCTATCAAGTCCAGGAAACGCTTCAGCGAACTGCACAATTGTGCTGCCGAACGCTTGCCTATCAGCTCCACGTCGACGATGGGGAGCAGGTCATGATCCGAAGGGTTGAACACACTCTTGAAGTTAGCCAACTGCTCCTCGGGCGATGTGGAAGGGCTAAAGAAGTGATAGCACCCCACCTTTATACCATTGCGACGAGCCTCCCGCACATTGTACGCATACGTATCGTCCTTCAGTCCAACACTCTCCGTAGCCTTCATGTACGCATAGCCCACGTTATCGTTCTTAGCCACCTCTTCCCAGTTGATACGTCCCTGGTAGTGAGAAACATCTATGCCCGAACGGATGCCCGAGTGGCTTCCCTTGCGTAGGTGCGGTTCGCTGCACTTAATTCCCGGTTTGGCCTGGGCTATTTGCTCCACCATGACATCGGGCATATTCTCGGTAATCTCGGCATCTGCTCGTTTATGCCTTCCCTTGCCAAGGGCAGGCGAGGGCAACAGGAGGGTCAGTGCCAACACTGTTGTTATGGATATATATTTAATGCTCATAATAGAAAAGCTTTCATTGATTCATTAATTAAAGAAGTTCCACGAAAGTCCGAACTGCAGTCCGGACGGCGTGATGGGGTAGTGGGGTGCCAGGAACACCTTGTTGCCGGTAATGTGCGAGTATTGCACATAGAAGCGGCAGTGCTTCAAGTGGAAGTTGATGTAGGCACTGCATATAGGTTTGCCACCCAACTTCATCTTCGTCTCCTCTGCCTGTGTGGTGTACTGACCTATGGCAGGGTTGTAATCCGGCGCATAGTACTCGGTAAAGAAGAATCCGTCTACACCCAGTTCGGTGCTCAACACCTTTGCTATCTTGAATTTAAGATAGAGGTTGGAATATGCATTGAAGGTAGGCAACGGCAGAACATCCTCATCGCTTGTCAACTGGTAGGTCAGTTCGTTCTCCCAGTTCAGCACACCCCATTTGAAGTGTTGCAGCAGTTGTGCCGTAATCACCTGTATGCTACCGCTTTCTTGTTTCACCTCGGCACCCATGCTATATTGATCCGTGCTCTGTGCTACAAGAGCCTTTACAGCAGCAAAATAAGTATAGTTGGTTATATTCTCAACATTCACCTTGACGGTAGTACGTGTCTTTTCCCAGTTTATTTCGCCCCCCACAGTAGTGCGGAGCTCCTTGTCCAAGTCATTGTCCCACCAGTCGGTACGACCGTGATAATGACGAAAATAGAAGGCAGGCGTCTGGTGCTGCACACTCGCATTCAGCTTGATGTGCGCCGTATCGCCCAGCACCTTGAAGTTGAGTTCCCCCTTGCCGTCCAGCTTAAAGGAACCAATCTCCTCACCCGCTATATTCACCTCGCCCACCACATCGTAGTGCAGCAGCGTACCCTGTTTGCGTTCCAGTCTACCGCCCACCAAGAGGTTATGCTCGTTTATCTTCTCCAGCACCTCCCCGTTGCTCTCCATAGTAGGAATCTTGTAGGCATTCAACTCATACGTCGCAAATGCCGACAATCCCGCCTGCGCCCATTTGTTGAAACCCTCCTTGAGCTGGAGCCCCAAGGTATTCTTAATGGTAAAGAGCTTCGTCTGGTCGTAGGTGTAAGCATCCGCACCATAGTAATCGTTCAGATAGAAAGAAGACGGGAAATACTTCGTCTGGAAGATGCGACTATAATTCTCAATTTTCAGCGTATGGAAAATACTGCTCACCGGGATAAACTCCTCGATAGCACCCTCATAGATATGTTCATGCTTCAGTGAATCCAGCACCTCCTGTTGTCTGCCCGGAAGATTTGCCCACGTACGTTGCACACTGTCCGGAATCTGCTTCAGCAGCGTCGAATCGGCAGGCATAGGAGTACGCAGAGAATCCGGCAGCGGAGTATAGCGGTAGAATCCCATATTGTAGTGGTGATTCAGATAAAGCGTCTTACTATCGTTTCGGTTCCACGTACTCTGCAGGTTGGTAGGAATATCACGCATCTGGAAAGAGCGAGAGAAACTCTCCGGATGCAGTATGTATTCATCGTCCTCTATACCACCGTTCTCGTTCATCTTCATGTGTTTGGCAGAGAACCAAGCGTGCATATCATACTCATCTCCACGGTAGTATCCATAGAGAGAACCATCAAAGAAAGAGGTCGCCTGATAGTCGTAGAAACCACGTCCGTAGAGGTAATCCAGTTTAAAGCCGATACCCGCCTTCTTGTTGATGTTGGTCGCAAAGTAAGCACGTATGCGGTCGTCACCATTCTCCTTACTACCATTCTCCTGATAAGTAATATTGGTATAAGGACTCTTGGTATTGGTAAAGTAGAAATCTCCCACGTGCGTGTACCAATAAGAATAGGGGTCCACAAACAAAAAGCGACTATTAGGTGTACGGTTCATGTAGATGCGCGACAAACGCGGAGAACCGAAGCCACCCAGCGTATTGTATTCACCGTTTACTCCATACGTAAAGTGAGCGTTCTGGAATCCATGCATAAGAGTATCCGCATCCTGGACAATCACGTCGCCAAACTGCTCATTGATTTTCCACTGATGCACCTCTATCGGCACCACCTTTCCCTCCTTGGCGTTGCTCGTATCCTTACGCGCAAACTCATACTTACGCTGTGCGTAATCGTTATCGTTTTCATCGGTCACCCGTTGAGCATATCCCGTTATGCTCAAGAGCGCACCCAGTATAGTGAATATGACCTGTTTCCTACTCATTTTTGGTTCTTACAACTTATTTGGTTTGGGAGTATCCCGCCGCCTTCAACAAGGCGACGACCTTTTCTTTGACCTCGCCCTGAATGATTACCTCATTATCTTTCACACTACCTCCCGTACCACACTTGGTCTTGAGCATCTTACCGATGGCCTTCAAGTCCTCCTCCGTACCCACAAAGCCGGCAACGATGGTAACCACCTTGCCGCCTCTATGGTTCTTCTCAATGCGTGTACGCAGTCGTTGTTGGTTGGCAGGCAGCGTAGCCGGTTCCTCCTCCTCCTCACTATCGTAGGAGAAGTCGGCATTTGTGCTGTACACCACCCCCAATCTATCTTTCCAGTCGTTGTTGTTCTTTCCCATAGGGATTAATCCTCCATTAACTTACGGTATCTCACCTTCTTAGGCTCCTCCAGACCCAGACGCTTCATCTTGTTGGACTCATACTCCGAGTAGCTACCCTCAAAGAAGAACACCTTGCCCTCGCCCTCGAATGCCAGGATGTGAGTACAGATACGATCCAGGAACCAACGGTCGTGGCTGATAACAACCGCACATCCCGCAAACTCCTCGAGACCCTCCTCCAGCGCACGCAGGGTGTTTACATCGATATCGTTGGTAGGCTCATCGAGCAACAGGACGTTACCCTCCTCCTTGAGAGCCATAGCCAGGTGCAGACGGTTACGCTCACCACCGGAGAGCACACCACACTTCTTCTCTTGGTCGGCTCCCGCAAAGTTGAAACGACTCAAGTAAGCACGTGCATTGATGTCACGTCCTCCCATGCGAATCAACTCGTTACCACCGCTAATCACCTGATATACCGTCTTCTCCGGGTCGATGTCCTTGTGCGTCTGGTCCACATACGCCAGTTTTACGGTATCACCCACCTCGAAGGTACCCTCATCTATCGTCTCCAGTCCCATAATCATGCGGAAGAGCGTAGTCTTACCCGCACCGTTAGGACCTATGATACCCACGATGCCATTGGGCGGAAGCATAAAGTTCAAGTCCTTCAGCAACACCTTGTCGCCAAATGCCTTGTTGACGTGTACCGCCTCTATCACCTTGTTGCCCAGTCGTGGACCGTTCGGGATGAAGATTTCCAACTTCTCCTCCTTCTCCTTCTGGTCCTCGTTCAGCAATTTATCGTACGAATTTAAACGCGCCTTACCCTTAGCCTGTCGAGCTTTGGGAGCCATACGCACCCATTCCAACTCGCGCTCCAAGGTCTTGCGACGCTTGCTTGCCACCTTCTCCTCCAATGCCATACGCTTTGTCTTCTGGTCCAGCCAAGAAGAGTAGTTGCCCTTCCAGGGAATACCCTCGCCACGATCCAACTCCAGAATCCATCCTGCCACATCGTCCAGGAAGTAACGGTCGTGTGTTACAGCAATAACCGTACCCTCGTACTGGTTCAAGTGCTGCTCCAACCAGTCTATACTCTCCGCATCCAAGTGGTTGGTAGGCTCATCGAGCAACAGCACATCCGGCTTCTGCAGCAACAGTCGGCACAGAGCCACACGGCGTCTTTCACCTCCCGAGAGGAACTCCACCTTCTGGTCGGCAGGCGGACAGCGCAGTGCATCCATGGCACGTTCCAGTTTGCTGTCCAGGTTCCACGCATCGGAACTATCCAGCAAGTCCTGCAGTTCTCCCTGACGTGCAAACAGTTTGTCCATCTTGTCGGCATCCTCGTAGTACTCCGGCAAGCCGAACTTCTGGTTAATCTCTTCATATTCGGCAAGTGCATCCACAACGGGCTGCACACCCTCCTTCACCACTTCGATAACAGTCTTTTCATTGTCCAGTTTAGGCTCCTGCTCCAGATACCCCACGCTGTATCCCGGAGAGAAAACCACCTCTCCCTGAATATCCTTGTCGATACCCGCAATCACCTTCATTAAGGTAGATTTACCGGCACCGTTCAGACCGATAATACCTATCTTTGCTCCGTAGAAGAAAGATAAATAGATGTTCTTAAGTACTTGTTTATTGGTTTGGCGGATGGTCTTACTTACCCCCACCATAGAGAAGATAATTTTCTTATCGTCCGTGTTCGCCATAATTCTTTTAATCTATTTATATTGTTCAAATTCTATTCCTTATATAATATAACTCTCGATGACCCACACAATACCCAAGCCGATGCTGTAGATGAGAGCATACGACAAGATGGAGATGCTGCAATGCATCAAGTGTTTGTTCAGTTCCGTGATGGGGAGGGAGATAAACTCCTTGTACAACATCCGGTGCTGATACATACGTACCACCGACAACGCAATCCACACGGGGCGCGACACCCTGCTGTCATCGAACAGCGGATAAGCACAATATATGGCCACGATGCCCGACCACAGGTAAAGCTTGCGTGTCCACTCACGTCCCTTTATGGTAACCAGCGTCTTTTTACCCGCTTTAGCATCGGTATCCATGTCGCGGTAGTTGTTGGTAATCAGTAACGTATCTGTAGTGATACCGCTACCCAGAGCCACCGCCATAACCTCCCACGACAAGTGGAACGTCAGCAGATAGTAAGTGACGAACACCGGCACCAGTCCAAAGAACACCAGCACCAATACATCACCCAATGCATGGTAGGAGCACCACGTAGAATACAAAAAGGCAAACAGCACACAGAGAACACCTATAGCCACCATGGTCCATCCAGCGATAAAAGCCAACGGCAACCCCACGGCACACGCCAGCACCGTAACCACAACGATGCCCATACGCATAGCCTTTGGCGTAATCCACCCCATAGCGCACGCCCGCGGAGGACCCAATCGGTCATCATCGTCCGTACCCTTCATGTAATCCACATAATCGTTTATAAGATTGGAATCTATCTGCATAAGTCCCGCAAAGAGCACACACAAAACAAATGCTCCCCAGTGCAACTCCGCACCCCCCGTCTTGTACGCATACCACAAACCTGCCGCAGCCGACAAAAGTAGGGGAGAGACCGATGCCAGCAACGTCTTGGGACGTGCCGCATAGACCCATTTCTTAAACGTGGTGTTTGCTATTTCTTCCTTTTCTATATCCTTATTCATTCAATTATTCTCCTTTATGATAATACTGTCCCTTCTTGCGTGTGCCGCTGCCATACGTTATAGCGTGTGCCGGACACGAATGATAGCACCCCAGACAACCGCAACAATGCCCCTGCCATACCGGTACCTCGGAGACGAGTTTCAAGTTGTGCAACGGACAGCGTTCCACACACTTACCGCAGTGTACACACTTGGACGCATCCACCCGGAATTTCTTTTCCTTCACCAGGCAAGAGAAGAAGAACGGTTTGAAAACCTTCGACTTAACCCATGCCAGTGTCCCGGGCGTAATGTGAAACGTGCATTTACGCTCCACTATGAGGTCTGCTACACGCGATACCCATGCCTGTGCACGGTGTAACTTCTCGTTCTGCACCTGCTCCGCATCTACATCGAACCCCGGAAGCGCCACATACGTATTGGGCATCTGTACCGAGAATCCCGCCTGTAACTGCCACCCCTTCAGGGTGATGAGGTGTTCCATCTCCTCACGCGTCTTGCCTATGTCGTCGCCACAAGTACAGCAAAAGTAGATGTAGTTGCTACGATAGTTCTCCAGTTGTAGTTGCTCAATGAAGCGCACCACCACCGGGGGCACCCCCCACGCATGAATCGGGAAACAGAATCCCACACGCTCATCGGTCATCAACCGGAATGCCGGCACCGCCTCACCCCGCATATAAGGAGCCATATCTATGCACCTCTCGCGCACCTCATCGGTCAGTCGCTCAGCCACCCATCGGGTATTTCCCGTACCGGAAAAATAGAAAATCATACAGCCTTCCGTGAATCAATCTTCGTCATCCTCGTCCTTGCTCTTCTTGGACGCCGTACCCATCTTCTCGTTCACCTTCTTCATGCTGTCACCGGCGTAGTCGAACGCATAGTACGTCTCCTTTGCGCTCAGCACCTTGCGGAAGAGAGGAGCGTGTTTCTTCTTCACCTGCACCTCCTTCTCGTCCGATGCATTATGTGCAGCAATCAACTTTTCCGCCTGCGCCTCCGTAATACTCTTACTCTTGATGGCTTTCTTCAAATCATCCTTCAGCGCAGAGTAAGCCGCTTTCGCCGTACGCATATCCTTGAGATAGGCTATGCAGAGAGGCTTGAACTGTGCCGCCTTGGTCTTGTTCAACTTGAGTTCACGAATCACATAATTCGTCTTCAACTCTATATTCTTATCACTCTTCTGCGCCACAACCGGCAGCACCGTAAAGGCAGCCAGCAGCAGTACACCAAGCGGTTTTTTCCATGCATTCATCATACTCGTAATTCTTAGTTTGTAGATTTCCATACGAAATTACGGAAATATTGCGACATGGGAAATATTTTTGCCGAAAAAGTACATATTTGTAGCGTTTTTTACCTATTATATACAGAAAAATGCCTTTTATACCCACAAAAACGGTACTTCAACAAACTTTTCTCCCTACACCTCGTCCAGTCGCAAAACCGTGTCCAACGGTATGCGTAGACCGCTGCGCAATACCAGCACACGCTCCCATTCGTTCCACTCCTTGATGCACTCCGTCACCGTGGCATACGACCCTCCTTGCTTGGTAGCATCCGGAACAAAGTAGGTGATGCTTACCGGTTGTTCCGGACGTGTGAGCACCTCTTGTAGGGTACGGTCCAACTGTCCCACCTCACTCTCGGTCAACTCCACAGACTCCTCCGTAAATCGTCCTGCCTCCTGTATCGCCTCCTCATGACCGTTAAGGGCAGCAAACGGCGCAAATTGTGCCGCACGATTGCGCAACGGCATAGGGGTGTGACGGGTGGATACCGGACGCTCCAGGTGAATGATGTCTTCGTAAGAATCTTTCATGCTTTGTGACCTCCTATCTGCTGATTTCGTTCCTTGGCAGTAGCTCCCTCGGCATAGTTTAATCCTTTGAGTATGGAGTTCTTACCGAATTTCTTCTTTATGTGGATGAGCGCCTCCTGCATTTTGCGTTCCCGGGTGCGTTGTCCCTCTTTTTCCAACCGTTCTTGTTCCTGTTTTTCGTAGTCTATAAATAGGTCGAGTTGAGGCTGTGGCGGCACCTGTGTCGTCTCCTCCTCGATGACTGTCTCCGCCACAATATGGTTGGCGGTTATGCTGATGCGGCGCACGAGCAGGAAGGGTTCTACGATGCGGTCGAAAAGCGAGAGCGTAGCCGCCTTGATTTCACGTTCCGACGAAGTGTGCCCGCCCAAACGTATGCTCCCGTGTATCGGTTTCGGAACCTCCCTTCCATAGTGATCCAAGACAATCTCTCCCCGGTATCGATCTCGTATTTCGGGATGTGTAAGACTCTCCCTATCGTACCCCACGGAAAGTACAATCTGGTTGGTTACCTTCTTGTTCTCCACCAAGTTAAGCGATAGCGATTCCACCATCTCCTGCAACACAATACGAGTCTTCTCCACCGTGTAAGCACAGCTCAACACCTGTCCGCTGCAAATGGATTTACTCTCCGGTTTGTACGCCTTAATCAGTGCGATGGTACACGGTTCGTAGCCCCAGGCATGGTCTATGAGGAGTTCCGCATTTATGCCAAACATACGATACAGCAACTCCTCGTTGTGCAGCGACACACGTGCCAATTGCCCCATGGTATAGATGCCAAAGTGCGCCAATCGTGCAGCCGTTCCCTTGCCCACACGCCAGAAGTCGGTAAGCGGTTGGTGATCCCACAGCAGTTCCCGATAGCTCTGTTCGTTAAGCTCCGCTATGCGCACGCCATCGGCATCCGGTTCTATGTGTTTTGCCACAATATCCATGGCTATCTTGCAGAGATACAGATTGGTACCAATCCCTGCCGTAGCCGTTATGCCGGTTTCGCGCAGCACCTCCCGAATCATACGCATCGCCAAGTCGTGTGCCGACATACGATACGTCTTCAGGTAAGGAGTGACGTCTATGAAAACCTCGTCTATGGAGTACACGTGTACATCTTCCGCTGCCACATACCGTAAGTATATCTGATAGATACGAGTGCTGTATTCCAGATACTTAGCCATACGTGGCGGAGCCACGACGTAGTCCAATGCCCATTCCGGATGCTGTGCCAGTTCCGCCTCGTGGAACGATTTCCCCGTGAAGTCGCTTCCGGGAGCCTCTTCTCGTCGTTTCTTGTTAATCTCCCGCACCTTCTGCACCACCTCGAACAACCGGGCACGTCCCGGCAGTCCGTAGCGTTTCAGCGAGGGGGTGATGGCAAGGCAGATGGTTTTCTCCGTGCGCGATGCATCCGCCACCACCAAATGGGTGGTGAGCGGGTTCAACCGTCGTTCCACGCACTCTACCGATGCAAAGAACGACTTCAAGTCTATCGCTATATAAGTTCTCTCCATATATCGTTGTTAACGAACGCGCAGCGGTGTGCCCACTTGTATGTCGTCGTCTGCATCCATGTGGTTCATCTTATAGAGGTTTTTAAGTCGTACGCCATAGGCCTGTGCTATGCCATACATACTTTCCCCACGCTGCACCACGTGTTGCTTGTGACGCATCTCCTTGGCAGCCTTACGCTTCTTGGATTCCAGATAGATGATGTCTCCGGCATTCGGTATGCTGTTCTTGCTCAACTCATTGTACTTACGTAGTTTGCGAGCCGATACCCCCGTTGCCTTACTGATGCGTTTGAGGTCGTCTCCTTGCTGTGCCCGCACGTATGGGATGTCGTTGTTGATGGCCAATTGATACCCGCCAATCATGGTAGCGTTGGCGTGTACCAACTCCTTCAGCGAGGCACCTCCCTTGTGGTCGTACTGCGTCAGGTTATAACGCTCAATGATGGTAATAAGGTTCTGCGCATAGGTAGGACTCGTGGCATAGCCACAGCGTTTCAGTCCATACGCCCATCCCTTATAGTCGCTCATCTTGAGTTCGAACAGCGAAGCATACCGTTTTCGCTGCAAGAAGCGAGAGTGATCCACATACGACTGCTCCGCATTCGGGTACTTACGAAACTTCTCGTTCGGAGCATCATCGTCGCGCAGCACATACGGTCCCGTCCAGTCCGATGACACCTTTATGCCGAAGTGGTTGTTGGCAGCCCGTGCCAGATAACTCTCGCCGGCGCCACTCTCCAAGAGTCCCTGAGCAAGGGTTATGCTCGCGGGAATCTTGTAAAGTCGCATCTGCTCCATGGCAGCTTTGTGGTACCGCTCAATATAACGTAAGTAGTTCTGATTGAGCTGTTGAGCCACCATCCGGTAGGGGATACCCCCCACGAGGAGTAGCAGTAGTATCAGGGCTTTCTTAATCATTTTTTCTTTCTTCGATATTCCACTACCAGTGTGCCCACAAACAGCAGTGCCAATAGGGCAAGGGCTACGTAAGAGATGTTGTCGGTTACGTGCAGTGACTGCGGGTCGAAGCGGAACTCTATAGTATGCTTACCAGCGGGCACATTCATGGCACGCAGTATGTAGTCGGCACGTCCGTGTTCCGCCGGTTGTCCGTCGATGGTGGATACCCATCCCGGATAGTATATCTCGCTGAATACCACTACGCCGCCACGTTTGCTCTCAACGGTGTATTTAAGGGCGTTGGGCAGGTAGCTGTCCAGACGGATTACGTCTGTGCTGTCGGGGATTCCGGCATCCTTGATTACGCCTTCAAACTTCTTGTCTACAATGGCGGTGGTGCGAGGCGATACGTTGTTGAGGGCATCTATCTCCTCGTTGGCGTTCTGCACGTACTGCACGTTGCTTACAAACCATGCGTTGCCGTAGGCATACGGGTTTTGTATGTAGGACTGCGGACCAAAGATAAAGTACTTGGTGTTCAGCATATTCAGTACCGGAATCACCTCGCCGCTCATCTTTGTGATATCGCCTTGAGCTGCCTGTATGGCTGTTCCAAAAGCAGACATCTCGGGGGCAATATGGTGCTCTATCATCTCCTGATAACGACGCAACTTGGCGGCATGGTAGCCACCTATGCTCTTGTGGAAGTAGGAGGTGTTGTTTTCATTGAAGGTGTTGGTGGAGAAGTTCAGCACGCGGTAATCGAGTGACTTATCCTGCAAGATGGCTTCGTCGGCAGGGGTGGGCTGTATGCGTGAACCCATCTGGCGGAAGTAATCGTCGTTGCTATTTACCTTGAATTCAAACAAATCGTCGTACAGGTAGCGCTTGTTTACGCCCCACATATCTACCAGGCAGAGTGCCAGCAGGAGTACCGTTACGGTCTGCGATGCCCACTTCTTCATGTTGCCCAGTAGCAGAATCAGCGTACCTATTAGTATTACGCCGAAGCTGCGCCATGCGTCTGCCGTAAAGATAGCCATACGCATCTGCTTCAAGTTGTTCAAGATGGGTAGGAGATGTTCGCCCAGATTGGCTTGTTGCAGTGCTTGCATCTCGCTCGTAGATACGTATTCGGAGAAGAAGAGGGTGGGCATAACGGCGAAGAGCAAACAGAGTCCTCCGGTGACGATGAAACTGATGTAGAGTGCCATCAACGGAGATACTTTTCCGAATGCCAATGTCTTGTCTTTCAGCGTTCCTGCCTTTACCGCCTTCAACCATTCGTTCAGTCCCAGGATGGCGAGCAACGGGATGGTAAATTCCGCAATAACCAGTATGGAAGATACGGCACGGAACTTGGCATACATGGGCATATAGTCTATAAATAGGTCGGTGAATCCTTGTAGGTTCTTTCCCCAGGAGAGGAGGAAGGAGAGGAGGGTGGAGAGGAGCAATGCCCACTTCATGGGACCCTTCACGAGGAAGAGTGCCAGTACAAAGAGCAGGCATACGAAGGCGCCTACGTACACGGGTCCCGAGGTACCGGGTTGTTCGCCCCAGTATTGTCCCAGTTGTTTGTAGAGTGGTGCGTACATGGGGTCGGCTTTCTCCATGGCTTTTGGGTTCAGTGCGAGGGGTACGGAGGCACCGCCTTTCACGTTGGGTACCATGAGGGAGAAGGTTTCGCCTATGCCGTAGCTCCACTGGGTGATGTAGTCGCGATCCAGTCCGCTATTGGTCTGGTTACCGGGATTTGTGGTGCTTACCAGTTCGCTTTTTCCGCGCATGGTTTCTTTGCTGTATTCCCATGTGTGGTATAGGTTACTCAGGTTCACACATATTCCGATGATGGCTCCCAGGCAGAGGGCGGCTGTGCCCTTGGCGAATGCGGGCAGTTCTTTCTTCTTTATGGCTTGTGCCAGGTAGGCTAGGAACATAAAGAACATGGGGAAGAGGAAGTAGTAGGTCATCTGCACGTGGTTGGCCGAGATTTGGAATGCCACAAAGAGTGCGGTGACGGCTGCTCCCAATAGGTATTTCTTGCGGTAGCACAGCACCATACCGGCGATGGTTGGGGGTATGTATGCCAGTGTCCATAGTTTCCAGATGTGTCCGGCGGCTATGATTATAAAGAAGTAGCTGCTGAAGGTCCACAGTATGGCTCCTAGTGCGGACATCCAACTTTTAAAGTTGAAGGCTCGCATCAGGATGTAGAATCCCAGGAGCATGACGAAGAGGTACCATACGTAGGTGGGGAGGAATAGGTGATATACGTTTCCTACGTCGGACAGCAGATTGGTGGCGGGGTAGGATGGTGCCGACTGGTAGGTTGGCATACCGCCAAACAGTGCGTTGGTCCATCGGGAGCTTTCGCCTGTTTGCAGATAGTATTCACGGATTTCGCGTCCGGCTCCTACGCCGGCGGAGGAGTCGCTTCCCGTCAGCACGCGTCCTTCGAAGCAGGCGGGAAAGAGGTAGGCAAAGGATAGGACGATAAAGAAGATTATCGCCGCTACATCGGGCCCAATTTTTTTCAGTATATTCATTATCTTTGTTATTTTGTTTATTTCA
>CAYOKO010000022.1:0-21050 GCA_964404555.1 uncultured Bacteroidaceae bacterium
ACCTCCATCCAAACCTTGAAGCTCATCTTGAAATTGGGCTTTAAGATAGAGAAAGAAGTAAGATAAGAATATAAAATAAGACGGAGTATGAAGTACGATGTATTCATAAGTTACAGTCGAAAAGACACAAAGACTGTTATGATTATTGTAGAGCTATTGAAAGCAAAAGGCATAAATGTCTGGATAGATTACGATGGAATATACACCGGCGATGCTTTCAAGCGAACCATCGTTTCTGCAATTAAGGAATCGAAAGAATTTATCTTTTTTTCATCAGAAGCTTCCAACCAGTCCGAATGGACTACAAAGGAGGTTGGTGTGGCTGTTGCTTTGAAGAAAAAGATTATACCCATTAAGTTAGATAAAAGTGAGTATAGTTCAGACATCCTTTTCGATTTGGTAAACTTAGACTTTCTAGAGGCTCGTACTTCGGATATCGATGAAGTGGTAAAAAGACTCATATCGTCAATAAAGAAAGATATGGGAGACCCAATAGACCATTATACAATTAAGGAACTTGCGAAGGAATCAAAATCTTCTATAACTCTTATAAGAAATCAAAATCGTTTTATGGTAAACGGTGTGGACTTTGATATGGTTGAGGTGGAAGGAGGAATTTTTCAAATGGGTGCTATTGATTTTGATGCATACAATATAATAGAGCCTATACACAGAGAATCTATATCGAATTTTTGTATAGGTAAAACAGTGGTAACTAATGCGTTGTGGAATGCTGTGATGGGAAGTAGTATTCAAGGTGACAATTTACCTATGAAACAGGTTTCATGGAATGATTGTATGATATTTATTCGTAAATTAAATAGTTTAACGGGTGAGAATTTCCGCTTACCAACGGAAGCAGAGTGGGAGTATGCAGCCCGTGGAGGTAGTAAGTCTCTTGGTTATAAGTATAGTGGAAGCAACAATATAGGTGAGGTAGCTTGGTATGGTGAGAATAGTGGAAATAAGACACATCCGGTAGCAACCAAATCTCCGAATGAATTGGGACTTTACGATATGAGTGGTAATGTGTGGGAATGGACTTCGGATTTTTGGCGTAGTGTCTATGACTCTAATAGAACTTGCATTCGTCGCGTGGGGCGTGGGGGATGTTGGAGTGATGATGAAAAATCCTGCCGTGTATCGAGTCGTTCATGCGGTAATCCTTCAATTACGTTCTGCGGCTTTGGCTTTCGTCTAGCCCTCTAGGGGGGGGTACTTCAGCGTATTCCGCACAATTTGTAAACGAGTGGAAAATCTGTTGTTTCCATAATCTGAGTTTTTGATTATGGGTGAAAAGGTACTCAATACCGAATAAATCAACATTCGTTCCCCTTCCGCACCGAATGACGGTGCGGAAAGGAACCAGACGATTAGTATTAATATCTTCTTTATTGCAAACATACTAATGATTATTGAACCCGATAAGTCTGTGCATTGATAATATGCAAACCGGAGGGAAGACTGTGTTTAGTGGTTCCCGGCGTTATGAGGAGTGTCTTTTCTAGTGCGCCGGAAGGAGTGTAGACGGGAACTGAACAGCATTTAGTAGATACAATCTCTATGTATCCCTTCTGTGGCATCACCGTGATGCCGGGATTTTTGGTACGAATATCGGTGATGCCGGTGCCGTTAACTTGCAGCTCAAAGGTACCCGTAGTGGCGTTTTGGCAGTTTTGTGTACCGCTGTAACGTGCTTCTAGCGTGTGAACTCCGCTTGCAAAATGACCTGTATAGGTGGCAGTACCATCGGTGGTAAGTGGCATACAACCTATCACCGTATCGTTGTCGAGCAACTGGATGTAAGCTCCTTCCGTATCACCGTTCTCTACCGTAAAAGTTAGCAGTTGAGTGCTATCGCTCTTCTCGATGGATACAAAAATCATGGCTCCGTCGGAGCGATTCAGTCCGCTTATTCGATAAAGACCGGATGCGTGAGCGTTCAGTATCGGAGCAAAGTCGCTGTTAGCGAAGGTGCCCAATTCCTCGCCGCTCCACACCTCTTTTATAGTACAAGGTTGGTTCTTGGCAAAGCCCAATAGTGTGAGGTCGAGCGGAACGGCTGCCGTTTCTACCGGTGCAGGGTCTTGGGTGAATACACGAAACTCCATGCTGACCCCTGTAGATGCATTTACTACATCATCGTCATAACCAACTGTCGAGGTGAACGTTACGTAATTGTGTCCTTCGGGGAGGGTAAATGTAAGTACAGATGGCGCATTTACGCCAAATCCTTTGGTGTACTTTGTACCGTTTATATACATGGTGTTGCCATCATTATTCTTGTTTATTTTTGGAGCATTCCATCCGTTTATGGGGTTGGCATCCCAATTGAGCGTAGTAAGCGAAACCTTTGAGCCATCGGTTTTTACCAATGTGGGATCTCCCCAATCGGCATGGTCATAGTCCAAACCATCGCCACCGTTGGTTACTACGAGGTAAAGCTTTTGCGCTCCGGCAATGGGGGCTGACAGCTCCGTACTACGTTTCCCTTTCTTGCCAATTATGCCCGAACAAACCGCTTGTCGAGACGGATCCACCTTGACCGTCTTGCTCCCGGCGTTCGATGCTGTTGCCTCCTCTCGAATGGTTGGATCATAGTTGAATACCATAAACTCTACGGATGAGTAACTCCCCTGGTCGGTCCCTGTGTTATCGATACCCGCCTTGGCGGTAAAGCGGACAGCTCCTTCCGGAAGGTTATATACAATAACGGAGTTGGCATGTGTAGCTATACCCTTGCTATATTTGGTTCCGTTGATAGATAGAGTACCGCCGTTTAGGTTCTTGTTAACATGTACCGAACCCCATCCGCACGCAGAGCGAGTAATGGTTTGCGTGGTTAGGTCAAGTGTTGTGCCATCGGAGAGTGTAACGGTAGGGTTAATCCAATCGGCATGGTCGCAGTTATAGCTATCGCCACCATCGGTTACAACGAGTGCTAGCTCCTTAGAGCCTTCCGGGAGTGTTACATCGACATCCGTGGAGTACCCGGTAGTGAGATAGGAAATGGTACCGGAACGATACAATTGATCCTTGGTGCTGACGAATTGTGAACCACCGAGGTTGAAGAGAGCCGCGAAACGATCACCGTTTGCCGGGTCTATGGCTCCCCATGTAACAAGGTTGTCTTGCGTGCGTTGTAGCTGCTGGTTGGCAACGGAATAGTGGTGCATATAGAGCATTTCTCGATTGGTGAGCAGTGCATTGGTAGCCTCGTCGTTCTGTGGTAAATCACCACCGAACATAAGGGGTGATTTGAAGATACCCCAAAGATTCATCATCGTCTTTTGCTCCTCCTCCGTGAATCCAGTCCATCGTTCGGAACCGCGTTCACCACGAATACTAATCTTACCCAGTGGCAACATATCGGCATCCGGCCATGTTCCGGGAGCAATGTAGGGTGCCCACTTGGCGCACACTTCAAACTGATAGTTTAGCTGACTCCAATTGTCCCAAAAGTCATCTACCGTACGCCACATATTGGCGTGTGTCTTGGCATGCTCTACTTTATCCAATGGCGTTTCTCCAGGTGATATGCTCAAGACAATATTGCGTCCGCAGTGCATTATGGCATTGTGTATCAATTCTATTTCGCCGGTGTGGTAGGGGCGTGATAAGTCGTCTATCTTCACAAAGTCTACTCCCCAGTCGGCATACATATCGAAGCAGGAGTTGTAGTATTCTTGTGCGCCGGGCTTGGTACAGTCTACTGTCATATTATCGTGCAGCCAAGTGCAGATGGAATCGTTGTTGGCTATCATGTCGCATGTTATACCATTGGTTCCAAGAATAGGTAATTTGTTGGTTACAGCTTGTTTGGGAATGCCTCGCATAAGATGAATACCGAACTTCAGTCCTTTGCTATGAATATAATCGGCAAGAGTTTTGAATCCCGTGCCATCGGCGGCCGATGGAAAACGATTGGGTGCGGGGATATAGCGTCCGTAGTCATCTATGTCGTAGATGGGGTTGGTTTGATTGTATCCTCCGGCTTTATCGTTTTCTACGAACCAGCGGATATCGACTACTATATATTCCCAGCCGTATTGAGCGAGGTGTTCTGCCATGTAGTCGGCATTAGCTTTTACTTCGGATTCCACAACGGTTGGTCCGTAACAGTCCCAGGAGTTCCATCCCATAGGAGGCGTAAGTGCCCATGTTCGGAAGATGGCTTCCGTTCCGTCTTGTGCATTGGCAAGGAGGGGAGTCATGAGCAAGGTACTCATCGCTAGTATCGTTTGCTTTACATTCATGGTGTATATGCTCTTTGTTTTTCTATTTTCGTTAATACTTTTTGTTTGTAATTCTGCTGCAAAAGTACTATAAGTTTCTCTATTTCGCAAGTTTTCAATGAGAAATCGCGGTGATTTTCCTTTTCATAGTGTGCCTCTACAGCCCTAGACACTAAAAGAAGAAATTGACAAAAAGGATAAAAAGGTCAAAGAAAAAATCGCCAACAATCAGATTATCTGAATATTAGCGATTTTTGTTGTGGTGCCACCAGGAATCGAACCGGGGACACAAGGATTTTCAGTCCTTTGCTCTACCAACTGAGCTATGGCACCTTGTTCTCGTTTGCGGTTGCAAAGGTACGAACAATTTTTGATTCCGCCAAATGATTTGCCCAGTTTTTGACAAAAAAGTTACTTTTTGCCCTATTTTTGTCACTTTTCCTCCTTGAGAGGGTTCCAACCCTGCGCTTTAAGCGTAAATTCGTTGCCATCGCGCGTAACAAGAGCACAACCCTCCTCCGGGCGAGTGATGTGACCAATGATAGAGATGCCCTCCATCTTTTCCACCTTCTCGTGATCCCCAATAGGTACGGTGAAGAGCAATTCGTAATCCTCACCACCGTTCAAGGCACACGTCGTGACATTCATGTTTAACTCCTCTGCCATTACTGCCGTCTGATAATCCAACGGGATGTGCTCCTCGTAAAGACGACAACCAGTTTTACTCTGCTTGCAGATGTGCATCACCTCGCTCGAAAGACCATCCGAGATATCCATCATGGCAGTAGGCTGTACGCCGTTCTTGCGCAGCTGCTCTATGACATCCCTACGAGCCTCCGGCTTTAGCTGACGCTCCAAGATGTACTCCTTGCCGCTGAAGTCGGGCTGAGCTATGCGCATCTCCTCTTCGGTTTCACGACCGGCAGTACCCACTTTGTGCTGCTCCTGCAACTCCTTGTACTGCGCCTCGTAGATATCCTGTTCACGCTTGAGCAACTGTAGACCCATATAAGCAGCCCCCAAGTTGCCCGAAACACAAATGAGATCGTTCACCTGCGCACCGTTACGATAGACCGCTTTACCCACCTCTACCTCACCGATGCAGGTGATGCTGATGGTAAGTCCCGTAAGCGAAGAGGTGGTGTCGCCACCCACTATGTCCACATGGTGCTTCTCGCACGCCATTCGCAGTCCGGCGTAGAACTCCTCCAGATCCTCCACGCAGAAGCGTTTGCTTAGAGCCAAGGATACGACCAACTGCTTGGGCATACCGTTCATGGCGTAAACATCGGAGAAATTCACCATAGCCGACTTATATCCCAAGTGTCGCATGGGAGTGTACATTAAGTCGAAGTGAACCCCCTCGGTCAGCAAGTCCGTAGTAACCAGCACCTGCTTATCGCCCTTGAACTGAAGTACCGCACAGTCGTCACCCACGCCATACTTGCTCTCCGGGTTCTCGAGAGCAATATCCTTGGTGAGTTTCTCTATGAGACCAAACTCCCCCAAGGTAGCTATATCTGTTCTTTGCATATTCTCTTATATATAATAAGGTGTATCGCTCCGGGAAGAATCAGGAACGACGAATCATCTCACGCATGATATCCGTCATGAAGTGGCTCACACGGTTCACCGCCTTCTGTACCTCCTCGTGGGTAACACGCTCAATCTGACCCTCTACACCCATATCGCTAATCACACTAATGCCGAAGCACTTTATGCCGCAGTGGTTGGCTACAATTACCTCGGGAACGGTAGACATGCCCACTGCATCGGCACCAAAGGTGCGGAACATCTTATACTCCGACGGAGTCTCGTAGGTAGGACCCTGTGTAGCCAAGTACACACCCTCGTCTACCTCGATACCCTTCTCGGCGGCAATCTCGCGTGCCAGCGCCAAGAGCTTGTGGTCGTAAGCCTCCTCCATGGACGGGAAGCGCGGACCCGTAGGATAGTTCTTACCGCGTAACGGATGTTCCGGCAAGAAGTTGATGTGATCCTTTATCAGCATCAGCGTACCCACATGGAAGCGTGGGTTGGTACCACCGCTTGCATTGCTCACAAAGAGCGTACGGATGCCCAGTTCATACATGACACGTACGGGGAAGGTAACCTCCTGCATGCTGTAACCCTCGTAGTAGTGGAAGCGACCCTCCATGGCGATGATATCCTTGCCACCCAGTTGACCGAAAATGAGTCGACCGGAGTGTCCCTCGACGGTAGATACCGGGAAGTTGGGAATCTCGGAGTAGGGGATGCTTACGGGATTCTCAATCTCTGTAGCCAGTTCGCCCAATCCGGTGCCCAGTATGATGGCTGTCTCGGGATGGGTAGTCATCTTATCTTTTAACCAAGATGCTGTTTTTTGAATTTTTTCGTACATAGTCTATAATTTTATCTTTGAATGAATATTCGTTGTCTTGCAGAAACTCTATTTCGATGGGGAGCGCATAGAGTTTGCTGCGTAGTGCTTCGTCCAGTCCCGGCAGGGTGCGCAGACGAGTACTGTCCTTCTCCGTGGTTACCACCAAGGCATCGTCCTTCAGCTTCCGGAAAGAGTTGTTTATCTCCTCCACCTCCTTAGGAGTGAAGAAGTGATGATCACCGTAAGCGAGATGCGTGATGTGAAACCGGTACTGCTCCAAATGCCGAACAAGAGGAGCCGGATTGGCTATACCGGTGATGAGTAACAACTGCTGTCCCGCAGGTAGCTCGCTCAGCGACAACTCCTTGTGCGCATCTATCTGCGTGAGATTTCCGTAGTGTAAGGTAGAGAAGAAGAGCTTCTGATAGGGGAAAAGTCCCAGCGATTTCTGGATAATGCGGAAGTGAATGGGCTTAATGTCCGGCGGACACTTGGTAACCACCACCATATTGGCACGCGCCTTCCCCGATGCCGGTTCACGCAGGCGACCGGCGGGTAGGAGAGCATCGTCGCAGATGAGGCGATGGTAATCGGTCAACAATATGTTGATGCCCGGCTTTACATAGCGATGCTGGAAAGCATCGTCCAGGAGGATGACATCCACCTGAGGCACCCGTTGCAGTATCTGCTCAATACCGTGTCGGCGATCGGCATCTACCGCTACGGTTATCTCCGGAAACTTCTGCTTCATCTGGAACGGTTCATCCCCGATGACCTCCACCGGTGTCTCCGGTGTGGCGAGTTGGAAACCGTGTGACTTACGCTTGTATCCTCTACTCAGCACAGCCACATGGAACTCCTTGCGTAGCAGACGAATGAGATACTCCGTATGCGGCGTCTTGCCCGTTCCCCCCACGGTGATGTTCCCCACATTGATGACGGGGATAGGGTAGCTCTTGGAAGTGAGCACCTTCATCTCGAACAGTTCGTTGCGCACAAAGACGCCCAGTCCGTAGAGCCATGCAAGCGGCATGAGCCATCGGTGTATTTTGGGGGTATCGGCTTCCATATATCCTCTTGTTTAGTGAATGATATCCATGACATAAGGGATGCGTGCTTGCACGGCATCTTGTGTGTTCAGACTCTTAAGATAGCGGAAGGTAGAGTAGTAATCGCCCAAATAGCTGCGTACCTCACTCTCCAGATAATCCGCCTTCTTCTCCTGCAACCATTGCAGATACCAGTCTCCCTCCTCCGGGAACTCTCCGGTGTGAACCTCCTTGACCTTAGCAAGCTTAGCCGCATACGCAATCGCCTCCTTGAGACCGCCCAGTTGGTCTACCAGTCCCAACTTGAGTGCCTGTTCGCCCGTCCACACACGTCCCTCGGCAATCTTGCGCACCTCGGCATCCTGCATCTTACGACCGTCTGCCACACGCTTGATAAAGGTATCGTAGCCACGATTGATGTAACGCTGCAACATAGCGCGTTCCGTATCGTTGAACGGACGGGACAGAGTACCGAAGTCGGACATACGATGCGTCTTCGCCACATCAAACTTCACTCCCAACTTCTCGGTAAGCAGTCCGCTGGCATCCGGGAACATACCGAAGATACCAATGCTACCCGTAAGAGTAGTAGGCTCCGCAAAGATACGATTGGCAGCACAGCTGATGTAGTAGCCACCCGATGCCGCCATACCTCCCATAGACACCACCACCGGTTTCTTCTCGCGCAAGCGTTTCACCTCGCGCCATATCATCTCCCCGGCGTAGGCACTACCGCCACCCGAATTGACACGCAGTACCACCGCCTTTATATCGTCGTTGTCTCTCAGCTCCGCCAAGTCCTTAATAACATCGTCCGACGCAATGCAATCCTGTGTAGCCGACACAGAACGCTGTACCAAGTCGCCAAAGGCATAGTACACAGCCACATTCGGTGTTGCCGTAGCTTCCTTTATGTCTATCTGTACATCCTCCAAGTCCTCCGGCGTAACCATCTTAAGTTTCTCCTTTTCTTTCTTCCCGGTAGCACGTTTCAGTATCTCCTTTACTTGGTCCATATAGACCAACGCATCTACCATACCCTTCTTCTTCAGTTCGGAAGCCTCGTCGAAGTAGGTGAAGTGGTCGGCATAAGCATTCAGCGAATCCACCGACAACTTACGAGACGCAGCCGTCTCCCGCACAATCTGTCCCCAGATGGAATTCATGTACGCATTGACCTGCTCCCGGTTGGCATCGCTCATCTTATCGCCGATGAAAGGTTCCACAGCAGCCTTGTATGTACCCACCTTAAAGACCTGCATCTTGACACCGAACTTCTCCAGTAGATCCTTGAAGAACATAGGCTGCGAAGCCATACCTTTCCACTCTATACCCCCCTGCGGGTTCAGCAATACGGAATCCGCCACGGAACAAACGTAGTAGCATCCCTGACTATAAGAGTCGCCATACGCATAAATAAACTTACCCGATTTCTTGAAATCGGTCAGTGCGGCACGTATCTCCTGCAACATAGCAGGCGTAGCACTGCTCAGCACATCGCCCTCCAGGTAGATGCCGTCAATGTTCTCGTAGTTCTTCGCCTTCTCGATGGCCGACAAGATACGGCTTAGGGAAAGAGTATTGTAGTTGTCTCCCAGTATCCCCGACAGAGGATTGAGAGAGTTGCGTTCCTTTATCTCGCCCGTAAAAGCGATTTTGAGGATGGAGTGTTTCTCCACCTGCTCCCCGGAAGAAGCAGCCGTCGCTATGCCCACAACGATTCCTATTCCAAAAGGAATGAGAATAATCAAAGCCAGGCAACAACCTATAAACGCTCCCAGTGTGTACTTTAAAAATGCCTTCATCAGCCTACCTATTTATATATATACATTATATTATTGTTTCGGGGAGCAAAGGTACTGTTTTTCCTCCGTACCACCAAACGTTTGGGGAGGAAACAAAAAAAAGAAGGTCGGACTTCACAGTAGGACCTTCTCGAAAAAGAGAGAGAATTTGTTATACTTATTTACCATAACTGTAAATAAGATGTTGCAAAGATAGTACGTAAAATTCATTCATGCAAGAAAACTACCAAAAAGATTTGCGAAAATCGCAAAAAAAAGTGGAAAAATGCCGATTTTTCGCTATTTTACATGTCGTCAGCGTTTCGTTTTTCACTACAAATGTCAAATCTACACTTGTTAAATTATATTACTTATACGGTGTGGTTTTTTGAGTAAATCTTGTAAAAAAGCATGAATTCCATTAAACCTTTTCTTAAAAAAGCACTCCAATAAGCGTAGTCCTTCATAAAAAATGAGGGAGTATTCTAAAAATGTATAAGAAACAAATAAAAATACAGTATATGAGACAACGCATAATTTGGTTTTGGGCACTGCTCTTGATGGTCACCACGGCACGGGCACAAAGTAAAGAAAACGGTTCGGGGAACAGTGTAGTTTCCCAAGCATCGGCAACGACGGTCGATGAAAGGGTCATTCTCCGTGGTGTGGTGTACGATAACACCGACCTCAAGGCAATGGAGGCGGCCACCATACAATTATATAAGGAGGATGGTACCACCTTTGTGAAGGGCGATGTTACCAATTCGAACGGTGTCTACCTACTCAAGAACCTTCGTCCTGCCCAGTATGTGGTGAAGGTTTCCTTTGTGGGATACGACACGCAAACCATGTCGGTCAACCTTGTGGGTAAGAAGGGTATCTTCCGTGCAAAGGATATTTTGCTCAAGGCATCTTCCAAGATGATGCAGGAGGCTGTCGTAGAGGGCAAGATTCCGGAGATGGAGATTGTGGAAGATACTACGGTTTACAACGCTGCTGCCTTTGTGGTGCCGGAGGGTGCCATGGTGGAGGAGCTGGTGAAGAAACTCCCGGGCGTAGAGACCGATGATAGCGGCAACCTGACCGTGAACGGTAAGACAGTGAGCAAGGTGCTGGTGGATGGCAAGGAGTTCTTTGGCAGCGATAAGGATGCCGCACTCAAGAATCTGCCGGCAAACATTGTAGATAAGGTGAAGGTGTACGACAAGAAGAGTGATCTGGCTCGTATCACCGGTATAGACGATGGTAACGAGGAGACGGTCATAGACCTCACGGTGAAGAAGGGTATGAAGCAGGGATGGTTCGGAAACCTGGATGCCGCGTACGGTACGGAGGATCGTTACTCGGAGAAATTGTCGGTGAACCGTTTTGGTGAATCAAAGCGTTTTACGTTGATGGGTAGTGCCAATAACGTGAACGATAGTGGTTTTCCCGGCGGAGGCGGTGGCTTCCGTGGCGGTGGCGGCGGTGGCAACGGACAGAATACCCACCGCAGAGCGGGAGCCAACTTTGCTTTCGAGAATTCCAAACTGGAGATGGGTGGTAGCGCACAGGTGAATACCGTGGGCACGGATTCTAAGTCGTGGACCAACTCTCAATCCTTCGAGACCCGTAACTCCAGCTACTCCAATAGCTATTCCAACAGTACGAACAAGTCGCTGAACTTCTCTTTTGACTACAGACTGGAATGGAAACCGGATACGATGACGAACATCTTGCTGCGTCCCACCTTTAATTATACGCATACGAACAACCGTTCCTACGGTCACTCCATAACCTTCAATCAGGATCCTTATGAATATGTCAACGACCCGTTGGAGAGTTTTCTTGAGGTTCCCGATACGGCACGTGTCAACCATAATCAGAACAGCAACCACAGCAAGGGCGATTCCTACAGTGGCAACTTCTCCTTGCAACTGAACCGAAAGTTGAACAACGAAGGACGTAACCTTACCTTGAATATAGGCGGTGGCATAGGTAGAAACGAAAGTGAGAGTGCTTCCTATTCTCAAATAGATTACTACCAGATATTGGCAGCCACCGGAGGCGACTCTATATATAGTAAGGTACAATACAACGATGCCCCCACGCAGAATCACAACTGGAATGCACGTCTCTCCTATAGCGAACCCATTTTCTATGCGGCATATTTGCAGTTTAGTTACAACTTCCAGTATCGTTATCAGAACAGCGACCGCACCGTCTCCTCCATCTTCAACCCCATGAATGGAGATTACGGAATAGGACTCTACAACTATGAAGCCTATAACAACCCCCTCTATTACACACTGGATACCGACCAGTGTCGCTATGTAGAGAACCGATACTACAACCACGACATACGAGTGCAGTTGCGCATGATACGCACCAAATATAACCTATCGGTAGGTGTATCCCTGCAGCCCCAGCACTCCACAACCTCCTATACAAAAGGAGAAAAGCATTACGACATACCACGTACCGTATTCAATTGGTCGCCCACGGCACAATTCCGCTATCGCTTCTCCAAGCAGGAGCAGTTCCGCTTTACCTATCGCGGTAGCAGCAGTCAGCCCTCCATTACCGATTTGATACCGGACACCCTGGACAATGCCAACCCCCTGAGTATACGTATGGGTAATCCGGAGCTGGACCCCTCCTTTACCCACAACATACGAGCCGAGTACAATAAATCCATTCGCGACCTATTGCGCTTCTTCAATACCAGCCTCGACTTCCGCACCACGCAGAACAGCGTCTCCTCCATGTCCCGTTACGATGAAACCACCGGTGGACGCGTAACGCAACCTATGAACATCAACGGTAACTGGAATGCCAACTTCCGCCTGGGCTTCAATACCGCCATGCCGTTTGATACCCGCTTCCGCTTCAGTACCAACAGCAATGTGGGCTACACCAACAGCGTAAGTTACGTGTACCTAGACGAAGACAACAGCACTCGCAAGAATACCGCCAAGAACCTCAACCTGAACGAGAGCCTTCGCTTCACCTACCGTAGCGATGCCTTCGAAGTGACCCTCAACGGAAGCATCAACTACCGCCATGCCCGCAACGACATACGCACCACCGGTAACCTCGACACCTATACCTTTGCCTACGGCTTGAGTGCCAACTGGAGCTTGCCATGGAACATGAGCATCTCCACCAACATCAGCGAAAACAGTCGTCGCGGATACAACGATGCCACAATGAACACCAACGAGTTGCTTTGGAACTTCCAGATTGCCCAACGCTTCCTCGCCAAGAAACGTGCCACCATCTCCCTGCAACTCTACGACATACTGCACCAGCAGAGCAACGTGAGTCGCACCATCAGCGCCATCACCCGTAGTGATATGCGCTACAACAGCATCACCTCCTACGGAATGCTCCACTTCATCTATCAGCTCAATCTGATAGGCGGTAAGCAAGGCGGTACCGGCGGTCGCAGAGGAAATGACGATATGGAAAGCGGCTTCGGCGGTGGTCGTGGTGGCGATATGGGCGGCGGTATGGGAGGTCCCGGCGGCGGCCCCGGTGGAGGAATGTGATAAAAAACCTTTACATAAGCAGACAACCTGTTTTCGGAGCGTCGAGTAAAAACGCTCCGGAAACGTAGGAAGCTTGATATTACTTTACGAAATGTAGGATAGATTTGATAGGTGACAAAAACCTCCGAATCTATCCTTTTTCATGTTAAAATGCTATCAAAACTCCAATTTGAGCTGACTTTTCTTGCGTAGATTAATGTTTTTTTATAAATTTGCCCTCAATTTGAGATTGCATTGATAATCGAAAGTTTTCGGGACTTAGAGATGAGCGATGGGATATGTGTGTGAATGGCTGTTGGATGCTGTACAATACTTTTACAAAATTCCAAAATTGTAAATCTTGGAAACGAAATTAGGATAGAAAGTACAATAGTAACGTTCAAAAATAGAACTTATGAGATTAAGATTTTATGTAATGATGTTTTTCCTTTTTGTAGGAATAACGTATGGAATGGCCCAGAGCTTGAATGTTTCGGGAACGGTTCTTGACGAAGACGGAGAACCGGTCATTGGAGCAGCCATTAAGGTGAAAGGCTCTACGCTTGGAGTGTTGACAGACATCGATGGAAAATTCCAATTATCGGGATTGAAAGAGAAATCTGTCTTACGTGTTACCTACGTAGGTATGCTTGACAAAGAAGTTACCGCATCCTCAAAAATGAAAATCGTGCTGCAGGCTGATGTAGCAGAGTTAGATGAAGTGATTGTGACAGCGTTCGGTACTGCCAAAAAATCGGCATTCACCGGTTCTGCTGTAGTGGTAGACAAAGAGGCCTTGTCCCGTAAGCAAGTCTCCAACGTATTGGAAGGCTTGATTGGTGAAGTAGCCGGCTTGCAGATGAACCCGTCTACATCACCGGGTTCCTCCTCCTCCATCCTTATCCGTGGTGAGGGTTCCATCAACGCAGGTACATCTCCGCTGATTATCCTCGATGGAATGCCATACGAAGGCGGTTGGAACAACATCAACCCGCAGGATGTAGAGAGTGTAACGGTTCTTAAGGACGCCGCTTCCAATGCACTGTACGGTGCACGTGGTGCCAACGGCGTGATTATCATCACTACCAAGAAGGGTGAGAATGGCAAAACACAAATCTCCTTGAATGCAAAATGGGGCGTAAACAGCCGTTCTACCAGCGATTACGACCGCATCACCAACCCGGGTCAATACTACGAAATGTATTACAAGGCTTTGTATAATAAGTATATTTCCGATGGACAGACGGCATCTGCCGCACATATCCTCGCCAACCAAAACTTATGTGGCGGTACCGATGTAGGCGGTCTGGGATACAATGTCTACACCGTGCCCGATAATGAGTACCTCATTGGTACCAACGGCAAGTTGAATCCAAATGCTACGCTGGGTCGTGTAGTAAATGTAGATGGTACGAACTACACCCTTACTCCGGACGACTGGACCGACGAGACCTATCACAGCGGTTTGCGTCAGGAATATAACTTGAGTATCTCCGGTGGAAACAAGGACTTGCAGAGCTATGCTTCCTTCGGTTACTTGAAGGATGAGGGTATTATCCGTTCCAACGACTATGAGCGTTTCTCCGGTAAGTTGCGCACAACCTTCCAGGCAAAGCCATGGTTGTTGACCGGTGTCAATGTAGCATACACCAATGCCAACCGCAAGGCCCTGGCTACCGAGGACAATGAACTCTACACCTCCAGCAGTAGCTCATCCGGCAGTTCATACTCCTCTTCCAGCTACCTCTCCGGAAACGTATTTAGCTCCGCAGCCAACATGGGACCTATCTATCCTATGTACGCACGCGACGAGAATGGTAATATCCTGTACGATTCCAACGGTAAGGTGTTCGACTACGGTAACGGATACTACAATACACAGAGTCGTCCGCAGTCAACCGGAAGCAACGCACTGTGCTCTAGTTTGGTGGACTTCTACCAAGCTAAGTCAAACTCCATCAATGCCGACGCCTATGCCGACATTACCTTCCTGAACGACTTTAAGTTTACCTTTAAGGCAGGAACCTCTGTACTGGATACCAGAACCAATGCCGGTTCAAATCCCTATTACGGTTATTATGCTCAAACCGGAGGTGCACTCAGTGTACAGAACACCCGCGTTACCACCTTCAACGTACAGCAGTTGTTGAACTGGAGCAAGAACCTAGGCAAGAATAACTTGTCAGCAATGATCGGTCACGAGTACTATAAGTACGACTACCGTTACCTCTCAGCATCCAAGACCGGAGCAACCGACTATTTCGGCAACAAGGAATTGGACGGCTACCTCACCTCCAACAGTATTCCCAGCTCTTATGCTACCGAATACAATACAGAGGGTTACTTCTTCCGTGCACTCTATGACTACGATACACGCTACTTTGCATCAGCCTCCTTCCGTCGCGATGCATCCTCACGTTTCGACCCCTCCAATCGTTGGGGTAACTTCTGGTCTGTCGGCGGTGCATGGATTATCAGCAAAGAAGAGTTCTTCAAAGCAGACTGGGTAAACAACCTCAAGTTTAAGATTTCTTACGGAGAGCAGGGTAACGATAACATAGGTTACTACCGCTATGCCGACAGCTACACCGTAGGTACAGTCAACAATTCACTCTCCCTGGTATTCAACCAAAAGGGTAATACCGATATTACTTGGGAAACCAACCGTAACTTCAACATGGGATTCGAGTTCGACCTCTTCAAGAATCGTTTGGGTGGTAGCATCGAGTACTACTGCCGCACCACCAGCGACATGCTCATGTGGTTCTACGTACCTAACACCCTGGGTTATCTGGGTTACTACAAGAACGTAGGTGACCTGCGCAACCAAGGAGTCGAAGTATCCTTGAACGGTTCACCCATCAAGACGAAGGATTTGACATGGAATATCAACCTGAACCTCACTTACAACCATCAGGAAATCACCAAGATGCCCGAGGAGAATAAGAGTACTACCGTAGAAGGTCACGGAGGTTATATTTCCGGAACCACCAACTTCATTGGTGAAGGACTCCCCATTAATACATGGTACATAGCACGCTACGCAGGTGTATCCCAGGATGGACTCTCCCAGTGGTACTACACCGATGACAACGGAAACCAGCAGGTAACCACCACCTACAGCAATGCAACCAAATATCTGATTAAGTCATCTACCCCGCTCTTCGGAGGTATAGGAACCAACCTCACCTGGAAGGGATTCGATGTAAGCGTACAGTTCGTGTACTCTCTCGGCGGCAAAGGATACGATTACACGTATGCCATGATGATGACCAACCCGACAACAGGTTCCAACGGTGCCGGTTATGCCCTTCACAAGGATCTGCTCAATGCGTGGACTACCGAGAATACCAACACCGACGTACCGCGTTGGCAACAGAACGACGAGAATGTAGGTGCCATCTCCGACCGCTTCCTTATCAGCAACAGCTACCTGAGCTTCCAGAACGCCCAGATAGGTTACACGCTGCCTAAGACCTTAACAAACAAGTATGGCATAAGCAGCCTGCGTGTGTTTGCAGCCGGTGACAACCTCTACTTGTGGACAAAGCGTAAGGGATACGACCCACGTACCTCATCCGGTTACGGAACCTACAGTCCTATGCGCGTTATCTCCGGAGGTATCTCTCTGCAGTTCTAAGTATTATATAAGGTATAATTCAAAAACTAGACAATGTATATGAAATATAAATATATTCTGGGTGCCTCCCTTGCTTTGGGCTTGTTCACCAGTTGTATCGATGAAACAACTCCAAAGGACAATACGATGATAGATCGTCAGGTGGAAGGAAACGCATCGGCAATGAGTGCGTTGACCACCGGTATTGTAGAGCATCTTGTTCAGGTCAATACGGTGTACGGCGGATCGGACGAGTACGATTTGGGATACCCCGGACAGGGTTTGATTCGCGATATGTACACAAGCGATTTCGCAGTGTATAACACCCCATACGACTACTTCACCTACTGGGAAGAAGCCAAGTACCTGGGTGGCGACTATGCTCCGGCATACATCACCTGGAACTTCTACTATCAGATGATTAACAATACGCACAGTATTCTGCGTCTTACCCCCACCGAAGATACCAAGGAGTATTTCGGTATAGCCCACTACTACCGTGCCATGGCCTATCTGGATATGGCTCGTATGTACGAGTATAAGAATACCGGTGATGCAACAAACGATGCGTATGCCGAGAGCAAGAACATCTACGGTTTGACAGTTCCAATCATAACGGAGAACACTACCGAGGAACAGTCAGCCAATACTCCGCGTGCTACCTTCTACGATATGTACCGATTCATTCTGGACGATCTGGATGCAGCCGAGGAATACCTTGCAGACTACACCCGCTCCACCAAGGATATGCCCGACTTGAGCGTGGTGTACGGTCTGAAGGCTCGCCTCTATCTGGAGTTGGGAACCCGCTTTGAGCAGAACCCCGCCGATGTAGAAACGGTTGCACAGTCCGGCGTGGACTTAGGCGCATCTACAGCTGTTGAGGCTTACAATCTGGCAGCATCCTATGCCGATAAGGCTATTACTACCAGTGGTGCAACCCCTCTTACCGAGAATGAGTGGTACGGTGGCAATGAGTACAGAACCGGTTTCAATAGCAAGACCGTAAGTTCTTGGATGCTGGGCGTTACTATTAATAAGGAGGATTTGAGCACAAGTGAATGGCGCAACTTTACCGGTCACATGTCTCCGGAGCAGTTCTTTGGTGTAGGTGGTATCTATTACAACTCTTCTACCGGTAAGTACTCCAACCTTTACGGTGCACAGCGTACCATTGGTGCCAGCTTGTACAGCTCCATCGGTGTCAACGACTGGCGTAAGAAAACATGGATTAGCCCGGACGACGCAGGAAAGACATCGGCTAAGTCCAATTACAAGACCAACGTAGCCGACGGTCACTTTGCGGCTATGCCGGCATACGCTTCCTTTAAGTTCCGTCCAAAATCCGGTGAGACCACCGATTACAGTAGCGGTGCTGCTGTGGATTATCCGTTGATGCGTGTCGAGGAAATGTACTTTATTCGCATAGAGGCAAAGGCAGCAGCCGGCGACCTTGCTACGGCTAAGTCCGAGTTGCAGAGCTTCATGAATACCTATCGCTATAACATTCCGTTGTATGTATGCCGCGTATCCGACCTGGATTCCTTCCGCAAGGAACTTATGTTGCAGAAGCGTGTAGAATTCTGGGGCGAGGGTATCATTGCTTTCGATTACAAGCGTCTGAACTTGCAGGTTTTGAGAACGTATGAGGGTTCCAATTTCCCGTCAAACTATCAGAAAGATTCCAACGAAGGCTATTGTGCTAAGTGGCTCAACCAGTACATCCCGAACACGGAGTGCGGTCGTAACACTGCCATTATCCCCAACCCGGATCCATCCTATTAATGTAATCACGAATAAAGAAAAAGTAATATGAATTTATATAAGTATATATTCCGTTCAGCTTGTGCAGTAGCAGCCTTGGCGCTCTGCAGCAGCTGTAGCGACGATGATGACAACTGGAGTCCCGGCGAGAAAGCCGGGGAGCTGGTTTACTTTGAGGGCGTATCTTCCGCTTCGGCAGAGGTGATGCCGGGTGAGAGTAAGAGTTACACGCTCACGCTTACCAGAGAGAACACCGAGGGTATGGCCAAGGTAGCACTCAGTGTTACGGATACGGTAAACTTCAGCGTACCTTCTTCCGTTACGTTCAAGGATGGTGTTAAGAGTGTGGAGGTTCCCGTTTCGTTTATCGGTACCGATGCTGTTGATTCCTATTCTTGCATCGTGGCAATTGCCGACAGTAAGTATTACGACCCGTACACTCAGTATGCTACCTCCGTCAACCTTAATGTCTTGGTTGCCGATTGGGAGTTGTACATAGAAAATGCTTATTTCTACGATACGTATGGTTCCGTAAATCAGTATGAGGCAAATATCTATAAGTTGAAGGATCAGAATAGATACCGTATTGTGAACTTTGCCGAGGGCTATAACTTCGACTACGAGTTGCAAGAGTCTGCTTGGGGTTCGGATTACAAAACCATCCATCCACTGAACGGCCTCTACTGTAGCGACCCATGGTGGGGTTACAATGCCTGGGCCTTCTCCGAGGAGGGTACAGACAGCGACTTCTCACTGCGCTTCCCGAACAATTCGGGTTACTACTATACCACTCCGTTCCTTTTCGATGGCGATAGCTACAATTTCGTTGTTGAATCCTCCAAGTATGGTATGCTTACCATCGGCTTCCTGAAGTATGCCGACAACCACGATGGAGAAGAGGACTACGCTTATTACGGCTATACCTATCTCTATTTCCAGTGGGATTAATCGATTAACCAACTAAATATATTATCAATGAAGACAAAGAACTATTTGATGGCAGGAGCCTATTTCCTGCTTGCATCAGCCGGGGCTACTGCGTTGACCTCTTGCAGCCACTACGATGATGAGGTTGCATCTGTAGCAAACCTCAAGGCACAGGTAGAAGAGGGAAGTTTGAAGGCAACGTCCGTAAAAATCTTATGGAACGCTGCGGGAGAAGGAACCGAGTACTTGTGTTCGCTGAAGTCAAGTACGGAGGTATTTCCTGTTTACACGACATCCAAGACGTATGCCGAGATAGAGTTGGATCCCAACACCTCGTACACGTTTACGGTAACAACAGCCGATGGGTCGGCTGCCTCTACGGTACGTTTCACTACGTTCGAGGCACTAGGTCTCAACTTGTATGTCGTGACAGATAGTTTGACAGCAACGGAAGTTCGCTTGGAATGGGATGCTGTGGAAGGTGAGAACATAGAATACGATTGTTACTTATCTTCCGACGACGACGATCAGGATTTCCCGGTCTACACCACTACCAAGACGTATGCGAGTATCGAGGAGTTGAAGCCGAGTTCCAGCTATAAGTTCACTGTTACAGCATCGGATGGCTGGCATTCTTCTACCGTTTATTTCAATACGAATGAACAGGCCGTAGCTGTAGAGTAGAGTCTTCTGCGAGGCATATATTAGAAGTATTTATACAGTAAGCCGCACATACAGTTCATACCGTATGTGCGGCTTTTTTTATAGTGTAAACGTCCCAAAATATGCGCGCATTCCGCACCCGGATTCCGCAGGAATAGCAAGCATATTCCTACGCTTTCTCAACCCTAACTGCGGGCAATTACAACTCTAATTGCCCGCAGTTATTTTCAGTGGTCAAGGTAGAGCAATAAAGCGTGAAGGCTATAGACTTTTTAACGGCTGAAGGATTGTACACGTCCCTTCCCTCTACTCTATATGCGGCTTTTCCCGGAAATCTTTCAATCTTTCACCATTTCGCCTTACACGTTGGTTCTATGGATGTTATCCCATCCTTCACCCTTCAAATATCTTTCACCTATCCTTCAGCTTTTAGAGCCAAATCCTTCAGCATCCTCCTTTGTTAACAAGTCCTTATGTTTCATACGTATTGATACTCTGTACTTTAAATACACCCAAGGAGCTACCTTTCACGTAAAACGCCCCTTATTTCTTAACGGCTTATAAATACTAACAAAAGATGGCATCTTTGAGTTCCGGATTCCCCCTCTGTAAGCCAACCCCTCCTATGAACAAACACCTATCCGATTATAAAGCGGTTACACCCATCCTCATCCTGACAAAATTCGAATAATACTTTACAAAATTCGCATCGCATAAAAGTGAAGGGTTCAAACCTATGTTATATCACTGTATACCAGCGAATAAAAGCCAAAATGAAGGGCTTGAAGCCTTTTTCGAGGAAGACAAGATAGGAGTGAAGGGAAGGGCTTAAGTATTTACTCAACCCATTTATTTATCTGATATACTGAATGTATTACAAATTTGTGAAGGGTCTGAATTTCCGGTTCAAAATACCCTTCACAGCCAAAGTGAAGGGTCACGTTCGAAAATTCTCCCTATCCTACTACGAAAATATTATACAAAGCAGAAATCCGAGAATTTCACTACTAGTAAAAGATTTTTTTTATACTGAGAAAGCATCTCATTTCTATAGGACTTTGGGTGAAATTCCTATAGAAATGAGATGCTTTTCCAGTATGTTTTTAGTCGAAACTCAGTATGTTTTTCGTGACTA
>CAYOKO010000023.1:0-20667 GCA_964404555.1 uncultured Bacteroidaceae bacterium
ATCACCATCATCATGACCATGATGAGGAGGGGCATGAACATCACCATCATCACGACGATGACGATGATGATGATGATGAGCATGAGCATCATCACCACGAGCACGGTGAAGATTGCACTTGTGGTTGCCATCATCACCACCATCACCATGACGGTGAGGGCGAAGCGGAAGAGTATGGCATACAGACGTTTGTCTACTATCGTCGCAAACCGTTTAACATCAACAAGTTCGATTTGTTTGTATCGGTAGACTGGCCCAAGAGTGTAATTCGTGCCAAGGGACTCTGCTACTTCAGCAACAACACCGATATGTCTATGCTCTTTGAGCAGGCCGGTGTACAGAAGAAGCTCACCGAGACGGGTTTGTGGTATGCTACCGCAAGCGAGGAGGAGTTGGCCGAGATTATGCGCCGCGAACCGGGACTGAAGAAAGACTGGGATGAGAAGTATGGCGACCGCATGATAAAACTTGTCTTCATTGGTCAGAAGATGGATAAGGCTGCCATCACCGAGGCGCTCGATACTTGCCTGGACGAGCTGTAGAAACACGACACATTATTTATTTAGGTATTATATTTTTATATGGAGGAAAATATTCAAGAGATTACAGAACTTAGCAATATGTCCGTAACCAGTATCCAACAGTTTGTGGAGAAGGCTGTGGACGGAGGTTTTAATTTGGGACGCAACATATTGGTTGCCGTTGTGGTTTACTTTGTGGGACAGTGGATTGTAAACAAGATTATCCGCCTATGTTCCAAGCTGCTGCGTGCCAAGAATGTGGAACCGTCACTGCGAGGATTCCTGGAGAACCTCATCTGCATCAGTCTGCGAGCACTGCTCATCATCGTTATTATCGGTCTGCTGGGCATAGAGACGAGTTCGTTTATTGCTCTCTTTGCATCTGCCGGTGTTGCCGTGGGTATGGCTCTGAGCGGCACCTTGCAGAACTTTGCCGGTGGTGTCATGATACTGCTGTTCCGTCCGTTTAAGGTGGGCGACTTCATTGAAGCACAGGGGTATTCCGGTACGGTGAAGGAGATTAAGATATTTAGCACTATTATCAATACGGTAGACAACCAGACCATCATCATCCCGAACAACCAGTTGTCCAATGCGATGATGAAGAACTATTCGCAGGAGAGCAAGCGGCGCGTAGACATCACGGTATCTGTGGCTTACGGAACTTCTTATGAGGAAACCGAAAGGGAGCTGCGCGAGATTTGCGCCAAGGACAGCCGCATATTGAAAGACCCGGATGTGTTCGTGGGACTGCTCAATATGGCGGACAGCAGCATAGATTTTACCTTGCGTGCATGGGTTAAATCGGAAGATTACTGGGGTGTCTTCTTTGACTTGAACAAAACCATCTACACCACCTTCACGGAGAAGGGTATCAACATACCGTTCCCGCAGATGGATGTACACTTGGTGAAAGAATAAACTGAGAATATGAAAGTAGCGATTGTAAAATATAACGCAGGCAATATCTACTCCGTAGTGAATGCGCTGAAGCGCTTGGGGGTAGAACCGGTACTCACCGACGATGCCGAGGCACTGCAAACCGCCGACCGTGTACTTTTTCCGGGACAAGGAGAGGCGGGAAACACCATGCGGTATCTCAAGGAACACCGTCTGGACGAGGTGATTAAGTCTCTCAAACAACCGGTACTGGGCATCTGCATCGGTCAACAACTCATGTGCAAACACAGCGAGGAGAGTGATACCGACTGTCTGGGTATCTTCGATGCCGAGGTGAAACGCTTCGTCCCTACGGAGAAGAACGAGAAGGTGCCACACATGGGATGGAACGACCTGCATGGTGTTAAAAGCGAGTTGTTTAAGGGGGTAAACGAAGGCGAATTCGTGTATTTCGTACACAGTTTCTACGTTCCCTGCAACGACCATACAATCGCAACGTGCGACTATACCCTCCCCTTTAGTGCGGCACTGCATAAAGACAACTTCTATGCGGCGCAGTTCCACCCCGAAAAGAGTGGAGTCGTGGGAGAGCGCATTATTCAAAACTTCCTAAACATAGAGCTATGATAGAGATAATTCCGGCAATAGACATCATCGACGGCAAGTGTGTACGTCTCACCAAAGGTGACTACGATACCAAAAAGGTGTACGGAAAGGATCCTGTGGATATGGCACGTGAGGTGGAGGATCACGGCTTCACCCGTCTGCACGTGGTGGATCTGGACGGTGCAAAGAGTAAGCATGTGGTAAACGAGAAGGTTCTGCACGCCATCACCACCGCCACAAAACTCCGTGTGGACTTTGGCGGAGGTATCAAGACCGAGGAGGATATCACCAAGGTTCTGGACAATGGTGCTGCGATGCTCACCATAGGTAGTGTGGCGGTAACCCACCCGGAACTCTTCATGCAGTGGCTGGAGAAGTTTGGCAGCGATGCTCTTATCTTGGGTGCCGATGTAAACCGTGGCATGATAAGCATAAATGGCTGGAAAGAGGATAGTAAGGAGGCGCTCCTCCCCTTCTTGGAACGCTATATGCAAGCCGGTGTACAACGTGTGCTGTGTACCGAGATAAGCAAGGACGGTATGCTGCAAGGTCCTTCTACCGAACTCTATAAGAGCATTATGGAGCGATTCCCCGAGTGCAAACTTATCGCCAGCGGTGGTGTTAGTTGCATGGAGGATATAAAGGAACTCTACAACGCCAAGATACCGGCAGTGGTCATGGGTAAGTCGCTCTACGAGGGACGCATTACCTTGAAGGAACTTGCCGAATGGAACGAAACATATAATAAATAGGACGATGGGATTAGCAAAACGAATCATTCCTTGTCTGGATATTAAGAACGGACAAACGGTGAAAGGCACCAACTTCGTAAACCTGCGGAGTGCCGGCGACCCGGTGGAACTGGGCAAAGCTTACAGCGACGGTGGGGCGGATGAGCTGGTGTATCTGGACATAACGGCCAGTCACGAAGGGCGTAAGACGTTTACAGACTTGGTATCGCGTGTGGCGGCTACCATCTCCATTCCTTTTACGGTGGGAGGCGGTGTCAACGAGATGAGTGACGTGGATCGTCTGCTCTGTGCGGGTGCGGATAAAGTGAGCCTCAACTCTGCTGCCTTGCGCCATCCGGAGTTGGTGGATGAGATTGCTCATCACTTTGGTTCCCAGGTGTGTGTAGTGGCGATAGATGCCAAGTTGGAGGAGAACGGTGTCTGGACTTGCTACGTCAACGGAGGACGTGTTCCCACGGAACGTAACCTGTTCGACTGGGCACACGAGGTGTGCGAGCGAGGTGCGGGTGAGATACTTTTCACCAGCATGAACCACGATGGTGTAAAGAACGGCTTTGCCAACGATGCTCTTCGTCAACTTTCGGAAAATCTATCCATCCCGGTGATTGCCAGCGGTGGAGCAGGCAATATGCAACACTTTCGCGACACCTTTATAGAGGGTAAGAGCGATGCTGCTTTGGCTGCCAGTGTTTTCCACTTTGGCGAGATAGCTATACCGGAACTGAAGCAGTATCTCCGAAGCGAAGGCATAGATGTGAGAATCTAACAAAAACGAATTAAAAAAGGAACAAAGATATGACAATCGATTTCGCAAAAATGGACGGATTGGTCCCGGCTATCATTCAAGACAATGATACCATGAAGGTTCTTATGTTGGGCTTTATGAACGAAGAGGCCTACAAGAAGACCGTAGAGACAGGTAAGGTAACTTTCTTTAGTCGCACACGCAACTGCTTGTGGACGAAGGGAGAAACAAGTGGCAACTTCCTGAACGTTGTGAGCATAGCCAACGATTGTGACAACGATACGCTATTGATAAAGGTGAATCCCGTAGGTCCTGTGTGCCACACCGGTGCGGACACTTGCTGGAACGAGAAGAACGAGAAGAATCCTCTCTTGTTCCTGAGTGAGTTGCAGGACTTCATAGAGAAGCGTCACGAGGAGATGCCGGAGGGTTCCTATACCACAAGTCTCTTTAAGGACGGACTGAACCGTATGGCGCAGAAGGTGGGCGAGGAAGCTCTGGAATTGGTGATAGAGGCTTGCAACGGCACCAACGACCGCTTGATTTACGAGGGTAGCGATATGTTCTATCACCTCATTGTACTGCTCACCAGCAAGGGACTCCGCATAGAGGACTTGGCTGAGGAGTTGATGCAGCGTCATAAACCCGGATGGAAAAAACACTAAAGATATGCTCGTAAGTTACCATAATGTAGAAGTCAGTCAGGCAGACTACACCATACTGCAGGACGTCTCCTTCCAGATTAACGAGGGGGAGTTCGTATATATTATAGGTAAGGTGGGAACCGGCAAGACATCGCTCCTCAAAACCATCTACGGCGAAATACCCGTGAAGAAGGGAGAGGCGAATGTCCTGGGATTCGATTTACGCACCCTGAAGAAGCAACATATACCCGCACTTCGCAAGAAACTGGGTATGGTCTTCCAGGACTTCCAACTGCTCAACGACCGTACCGTGCAGGACAACCTGGACTTTGTGCTGCGTGCCACTGCATGGAAGAAGAAGGAGGAGCGTAAGAAACGTATAGAAGAGGTGCTCGAACTGGTGGGTATGAGCGAAATGAGCAACAAATATCCCTTTGAGCTCTCCGGCGGCGAACAGCAGCGCATCTGCATAGCTCGTTCACTGCTCAACAAGCCTCAACTGCTCCTTGCCGATGAGCCCACCGGACATCTGGACGAGGAGACCAGCAACAAGATTATGGAGATTCTGCGCAGCATCAGTCAGCAAGGAACCGCCGTCATCATGAGTACCCATGCCCGCAGAATCCTGCGAGAGTACCCCGGACGTATCTTCTTGTTTGGCAATAAGCACATCACCATAGACGCACAGAAAGAGGAATATACACAGAATATGCAACAAGCGGAGGAGGATATGATTCGACTCGAAACCAAAGAGGAACTGGAACGCAAGGTGCATGAGTGAGAAAAGAACAACTGTAGAATACATTAAAACTAGATAAAGATGAAAGTGATGAAATTTGGAGGAACCTCAGTAGGTACTCCTCAACGCATGAAAGAAGTGAGTCAGCTAATCACACGCAACGGCGAGCAGAATTTCGTAGTTCTGTCGGCCATGTCCGGCACTACCAATTCACTGGTCGAGATCTCCAACTACCTTTACAAGAAGAACGCAGAGGGTGCGTGCGACGTAATCAACAAGATGGAGCGTACATACATGGAGCATGTACAAAACCTCTACAGCACCGACGAGTACAAGGAGAAAGCCACCGAATTCTTGAAGGAGGAATTCCGTTTCTTGCGCAGTTTCACCAAGGATATCTTCACCTCTTGTGAGGAGCGCATCGTGGTGGCTCAGGGCGAAATCATGAGCACCAATATGGTAAACTTCTACTTGCAGGAGATTGGTATCAACTCTGTTCTGCTCTCGGCATTGGACTTCATGAAGACCGATAAGAACAACGAGCCGGACAACGCTTTCATCCGCACACATCTAACGGAGATTATGAAGGAGACTCCGGAGGCTCAGATCTATCTGACTCAGGGCTTTATCTGCCGTAATGCTTACAACGAGATTGACAACTTGCAGCGTGGTGGTTCCGACTATACCGCATCCTTGATTGGTGCTGCCATCTTGGCAGACGAGATTCAGATCTGGACCGATATCGATGGTATGCACAACAATGACCCGCGCTTTGTAGACCACACCGAGGCTGTGCGTGAGCTGAACTTTGACGAGGCTGCAGAGTTGGCATACTTCGGTGCCAAGATTCTGCACCCCACCTGTGTACAGCCGGCTAAGTTTGCCAATGTACCGGTTCGCTTGTTGAACACCATGGATCCCAGTGCCCCCGGTACTCTTATCGGTAATGTTTCCGAGAAGAACAAAATTAAGGCGGTTGCTGCGAAGGACAACATCGTGGCTATCAAGGTGAAGAGTAGTCGTATGTTGTTGGCACACGGTTTCCTGCGCAAGGTGTTCGAAATCTTCGAGCAGTTCAAGACCAGCATCGACATGGTTACTACCAGTGAGGTGGGTGTGTCTGTCACCATCGACAATACCACTCATCTGTCTGCCATCGTTGACGAACTGAAGCACTATGGTACCGTAACCGTAGATGAGGGTATGTGCATCATCTGCGTGGTGGGTGACCTCACTTGGGACAACATCGGCTTCGAGACCATCGCTACCGAGGCTATGAAGAATATCCCGGTTCGTATGATCTCCTACGGAGGTAGCAACTATAACATATCCTTCTTGGTTCGCCAGTGCGACAAACAGCGTACTCTGCAGGCGCTGAGCGACACCTTGTTCAACAACAAGAAGTAAGAAAACACACAAGACGAAAGTATATAATATATGGTAAAAGGAACATTTCCGGTAGAGAAGTTTCAAGGTATTGAGACTCCTTTCTACTATTACGATACGCAACTCTTGCAACAAACGCTGGAGACGATCAACCAGGAGACGGGAAAATATGAGAACTTCCACGTGCATTATGCTATCAAGGCAAATGCCAATGCGAAGGTTCTTAAGGTGATACAGCAGTCGGGCATAGGTTGCGACTGTGTGAGTGGAGGCGAGATTCAAGCGTGCTTGGATGCCGGCTTCGACGCCAACAAGATTGTTTACGCCGGTGTAGGTAAGAGCGATTGGGAGATTCTGCTGGGTCTCCGCGCCGGCATCTTCTGCTTCAACGTGGAGAGCATCCCGGAGCTGGAGGTCATCAATGAGTTGGCTAAGCAGGAGGGCAAGGTGGCTCGCGTGGCATTCCGCATCAACCCGAATGTAGGTGCACACACCCATGCCAACATCACCACCGGTCTGGCTGAGAATAAGTTCGGTATCGCCATGGAGGATATGGAGACGGTTATCCGTATGGCACAAAAGTTGGAAAATGTCACCTTCATCGGTCTGCACTTCCACATAGGAAGTCAGATTCTGGAGATGGACGATTTCAAGGCACTCTGCAATCGTGTCAACGAGCTGCAAGACCAACTGGAGGCTGCCGGTATCACGGTAGAGAACATCAACGTAGGTGGTGGCTTGGGTATCGACTATCAAGACCCGAACGGCAACCCCATCCCTAACTTTGCTCTCTACTTCAAGACCTATCACGAGGGACTGAAGTTGCGTAAGGGACAGCACGTTCACTTTGAATTGGGTCGTGCCGTAGTGGCTCAGTGCGGTTCACTCATCAGCCGTGTTCTTTATGTGAAGCAAGCAAAGGTGAAACAGTTTGCAATTGTCGATGCCGGTATGAGCGACTTGATTCGTCCTGCCCTCTACGATGCATACCACCGTGTAGAGAACCTCACCAGCGAACAGCCCGAGGAGACCTACGACGTGGTAGGACCTATCTGCGAATCCAGCGATGTCTTCGTAAAGGGATACAGCATGGAGAAGACACAGCGAGGCGACCTCATAGCCTTCCGCTCTGCCGGAGCGTACGGCGAGATTATGGCTTGCCAATACAACTGTCGTAAATTGCCAGTGGGATATACCTCTGAGGATTTTAAATAAAAAAGGAGAAACCGATGATAGAAATAACAGACTTGTGGGAGGGAATTGTCAACAATGAATGGTTCATACCGATAGGGATTGCCATAATAGCCTTGGTAACGGGTGTATGTTCCATGCTGTGTTCACACCGCTATGGAGTCATGGGCAGACGTGCCGGAAGGGCGTTGCCGAATCCGTCCCACGAGCCTGTATCTGTCGTCATTACGGCACACAATAAAGGTACCGAACTGGAGCGCAATCTACCCAGCATACTTTCACAGGAATATTCCGACTATGAAGTAATAGTCGTAGACGAAGCCTCCACCGATGATACGATTGAGGTGCTTACTCGAATGGAGAAACGATTCGACAACCTCTCTCATACGTTTGTACCCAAAACCTCCTATTTCGTAAACCGCAAACAACCGGCCATTACATTGGGGGTTAAAGCGGCTCACCACGAATGGGTGGTATTCACCGAAGCCGATTGTCACCCGGACTCCAACAAATGGTTGGACACTCTGGCACGCTATTTCAGCGACTCCGTATCGCTGGTGATAGGATATGCCAACTATGAACACGGGAATATGTACAACCGCTTCATTCACCTCTTCTACGCCATGTTTGCCATGCCTCATGCCGAAAAGCACGTGGCTCAACGAGCTACGCTCGCCAATCTGGCGGTTAGAAGAAGCACCTTTCTGCGTACTACCAACATCTTTGGCAGTAGGAATCTACTAAGTGGTGAGAGTGAGATTATTGTCAACAAACTCTCCGACGGCAAGAATACCGCCGTTGTCTACCATCCCGACTCCCTGGTACGTCGGGACAAGTACGACCGTAAAGAGGAATTATTTTACATGGAAACACGGCGACATCTGCGCAAACACTTCTACCCCCGATTCTGCTACAACCTGCATCAAGCACTGCAGTGGATGGAGCGAATCTGCTTATGGGCACTCATTCTATGTACCGCCCTCATTCCCGACATTCCCGGCATCCCAGAGGAATATCGCCTTGCCGTCAGTGGCGGTTTGCTGGTATGGCATCTCATAGTACAAGGGTATAAGATGTATTGTTTCCACCGTACCACCTCCCTCTTCAAAGAACCCGGCTACTATCTATCGCTCGACCTATTCGAAGCCATGGAGCCACTGCGCAAAGGGATACTCATGGTAAGACACAAAATGAACCGCAAACTCTTTAAGCGTTACCGCCTGCTCACGGTTACTCCTCTTGAGTCATCGCATCCTTAAAGCGTATGATACTCTCCTTCCAGTTGTACTTATAATACAGGTGATCCACCCACGCCAGGAGTACCACCACCACGTTGAACACCAAGATGTGCAACAACCATACCATAACTCCGGAGTGAACAAACTCCCGGAGCCATTCCCATATATCCTTATAGATTTCTATTTCCTGCATAGTTCATATAAATTCTACGCAAACTTACACATAAATCCGCTTTTTTCCAAAAGAAAAAGCAATTAATCGACAAAAAGCACTAACTTTGTGGCAAATTTACACGCAAAAATACAACAAAAACAGATGAAGAAAAAATGTATGACACTGCTGATGGCTCTTTTCTGTATGGGAAGTGCCATGGCCGAGGGGGAGTTTAGCAAATACTTCCTCGACAAAACCATGCGATTCGACTATTTCCACGCCGGAACCGCAACCGAGGAACACTTCTATTTCGACAAACTTAAGGAGGAACCTTTCTTTGCCGGCAGTAAGGAGTCTCTGATTGACAATTCCGGATACGGAAACCTACAGTATCGACTGATTGACAAGGAATCCGGAAAGCTCATCTACCAGCGCAACTACTGTACTCTGTGGAGCGAATGGAGTACCACCCCGGAAGCAAAAACCATGACCAAGGCGATGCCGGAGGGTATCACATTCCCCTATCCTAAGAATGCTTGTACACTGGAAATCTACTCTCGCGACGAGAAGAACGTACTGCAAAAGAGATTCACACAGGATATAGACCCTAGCAGCTATTTCGTACAGAAGTTTACGGCTAAGTATGAAACCTTCGACGTGGCATACACCGGCGAGAGCAGCCATCGTATGGATATCGTGCTCATTCCGGAGGGATACTCCGAGGCAGATAAGGCAAAGTTTGAGGATGCTTGTAAGCGTTTTGCCAATGCTCTGTTTGCCTTTACGCCGTTTAAGGAGAATAAATATCGCATCAACATACGTGCAGTGTGGGCTCCATCAGCCGAGAGTGGCGTGACCATCCCGGGCGAACACATTTGGAAACAGACTGCGTGCAAGGCTCAGTTCTATACCTTTGATAGCGAGCGTTATCAGATGATTACGGACGAACATAATTTGATGGATATCGCTGCTCATGCTCCGTATGATTATATCTATGTTCTGAGCAACACGCAGAAGTATGGTGGCGGTGCCATCTACAACTTCTATGGTATCAGCGCAGCACACCATCCTACTTCTACGGACAAGGTGTTTGTACATGAGTTCGGTCATTTAATGCTGGGACTGGGCGATGAGTATGTGGGCGGTAGCGATACGGAAATGTACCATAGCTCCATTGAACCGTGGGAGGCAAACCTCACTACGCTTAATGACTTTGAGAAGAACAAACCCTACTGGGCTAGCCTAGCCAAGAAGGATAAGAGTTCTCTCCCTACCGTAAATCCGGAGAAGAGCAAGAACATGGCTGAATGGAAGGGTAACACACATACTTGGAAGGTGGGTGCCTACGAGGGTGGCGGTTACCTGGAAAAGGGTGTATATCGCCCCATGCCCAACTGTATGATGAACTGGTTACACACCATCGACGAGTTCTGTCCGGTGTGTATCAAGGCGATACAGGACTACATGGATTTCCTTTGTAAGTAATCATAAAAAAAGCCGCATACTTTCTCGTATGCGGCTTTTTTATGGATTAGAATGCTATCTGCGTTTGTAGCTGAACACTGCTTGTGTTTCCCTTCTGCCAGGAAGGATTACCCCACACATACTGTGCCTGGATTCGGCACTTCTTGTAGTACCAATACTGAACACCTGCCACCAGATTGGTCTGGTCGCGGTCTAGCTTCTTATTGTAATTGAAGTAATCGTAGGAGGCAATCACATCCAGTTTATCCACCACCGGAATAGATGTAGTAACATATCCGCCATAGGATTTATTGTTACCATCCTTACCCCACATATATTCGCCACGCACCGTTACGCTGCGATGCTTCCAGTAATCGTTGGCGCCCGATTTCCACTCGGCACCGGCACTCCAACGGTCACGCGTATATTCCTCACCTACCGCTATGTTGGGACAGTGAGACGATTCGGCAATCGCAGTACCGTATCCCTTCTGACCGGTTGCCACTATGCGAAGTCCGTTTACTGGACGATAATCGAGAGCCAGGATGACATCCTTTTTATTATTCTTATCCTTTTGGTTGATACCCTGACCGTTCATAATCTGCAAGTTATAATAGAGATGGTCGTTGAAGAGCTGACCGTAGATATCAATACCCAAGTCACGACCGTACTGTACACCATACAATGCATCGGAGCCACAACCGGAAAGATAAGTAGCACCTTGTGAGTAACAACCTATCAGCTCCACCACCGTAGGCGACAACGGGTTCTCCATGGTAAGACGATTCTTGAACTGACCGAAACGCAAGTTCAACGCCTTGTTGTTTGTAATGCGGTAATCGGTATAGAACTCCTGCACCACACTGCTGAAGTCGTACATAAAGAGGAAGCTCCAACGATCCGTAATACGAGCCTTCGCCCACAACAGCGTACGCTTCACATCGAAACTATTGGTCTCGGTACCCTGATTGTGCGTATAGGTGTATCCCGCTTGTGCATAACCGTTTAATTGGATGCGAGAAGCCAACTCCTTGACCACATCCACCTCCTTGTTCGCCTCCTGTGCCGCACAAGGAGACGACATAAGTCCCAGAGACAAGAAAGTTCCCGCCATCAACGTCCATTTCATTTTCATCATATAGCCTAAATTTTGTTTTGTTAATAGAATTATTACCGTCGCAAAGGTACATAATCTTTTAGATTTTTCAACAAAAAAGAAAAGAAAAAATAATGTCCCGTATAGGTTTTCGTTTAAAAACTTGAAATACAATTGTTTTATTTGGTTACATCGTCAACTTTTCGTACTTTTGCCCGTCAATAAAAAGAAAGTTATGAACAAGCGAACCTATATACAAGCCAACAAAGAATGGCTACAGCAAAAAGCCGCCGAAGAGGGCGTACAGTCCCTGCCCTGTGGCATCTATTACAAAGTACTGGCAAACGGCAAAGCCGACGGTAAGCACCCCGCCTCCCGCAGCATCGTAACGGTACACTACACCGGCAAGACCATCGATGGAAAAGTCTTTGACAGCAGTCGTAACGGAGCACCCCTTGCCATCCGCCTCTACGAACTCATAGAAGGATGGATTATCGCCCTCCAACAGATGTGCGTAGGCGATAAATGGGAACTCTACATACCCGCCGAAAAAGGATACGGCAACCGTTCGCAACCCGGCATTCCGGGCGGTTCCGTACTCATCTTCGAAGTAGAACTCCTCGGCATAGCATAAGGTGCAAAGTCACAAACCGTAACAAAACCGGGCACAAAAAGAAGGGAAAAGTCACTATTTTCGCTGTTTTCACGCTTTTTTTGCATAAAACAACACTCCAAATAGCGTATAAAACAAAAATAGTTGGTATTTTTGCACCTTGTATAATATAGACAGAAAACTGATAATGATAAATAGAAAGCAAATAGGCACTGCCGTACTCCTTCTAGCGATGACCGGAGCGATGACCTCGTGCCTCTCCAGCGATGACGATAGCACCGGAACCGATACCTGCTCCATCACCGCGTTTACTCTCGGAAACATGAAGCGTACTATCTACGTTACTCAAGATGACGGCACAGAAAAAGACTCCGTTATCACCATAGGTGCATCTTCCTACACCATGACGATAGATGACGACAACCATACTATTCAAAATACCGACTCCCTGCCGTATGGTACAAAAGTGAGTGCCGTACTGGCAACCATCACCTACGACGGATACCTCGCCGGATACCGGGAGGCGGGTAACGAGGAGGCTACTTGGAATGCCTACTCCTCTACCGACTCCATCGACTTTACCAAGCCGCAGGAGTTTTGGGTGTATTCTACCGACGGTACCAACGTGGCGGTCTACACCGTTACACTGAATGTCCACCAACTGCGCTCCGAACTGTTTACTTGGGATGCACTCTCTCCAAATGTCGATTTGGCGGGACTTTCCAACACCCATCTGGCAGCAAAGGACGGTACGCTCTATGTGTGGGGCGAGCAAGATGGTGCTATACGCTTGTACACCACCGAGGATGGTTCCAACTATTCCGGCAAGGGCGTTATCAGTGAGAAGGATTTATTGTTCAACACCTTGCAACAGAAAGACGGCATCTTCTACGTAAACAATAGCCAAGGGGATATTTTGGAGAGCAGCAACGGTATTACCTGGAGTACAAGCTCCTTGGAGAGTGGCTACACCCTGGTGGCTGCAGGTACACAGTCTTTGTATGCAGTGAAAGAACAACAACTCTATCAATACACCGATAGCTGGACAGCGGCAACACTGGACACCCTCAACACAGCACTGCCTACACAGGACTATGTAGCTGCGGTCAACACACTGCCCACCAACAGTAACCTGGAGAGAATCACTCTTATAGGAACTCAGGGGGCAGACAACGGATATGCTCCCGAAACCTGGTACACCATTACCTCCAACCGGAAGCAGGTTGCCACCACATGGAACCACATTCCGGCAGTTAGCGGATATCAATATCCCGACTGGTCCAACATAGCGACCTTCGCCTACAACGACGAGATTATCGCCTTTGGCAACAGCAGTCGCTCCGGCAACATCAGTGACGATATGACACACATATACATAAGTAAAGACAACGGAATAACGTGGAAAGCCGGCACCACCTATACCCTGCCGAACGAGTTATCCGGCGAAACGGGTTACTTTGCCGCAACCGTTGATTCACAAAACTTTATATGGATTCTCAAGGACGGACGTGTATGGAAAGGACGCCTCAACCAACTGAGCTTTGCCATTCAATAAACCCACCACAACGAAACAAGACACATGAAGAAGTTTCTCACATTCCTACTATGGCTCATACCCCTCATCACTCCCGCCCAAGAGTTGGAGTACAAGATGGAGGCAGGAGGCTATGTGGGGTTGTGTAGCTACCTAGGCGATGCCAACGGCAAACTCTTCAAAGACAACGGCGCACTCATCGGTGCTATGTTGCGGTTTAACCTGAATCCAAGAATGTCCATTAAAACAAACCTGCAGTTGGGACACATCAGCGGAAACAGCGGCGACCTCTACCTGCCGGTCGATGCCACACAGGGAGGCGCAACCAATGCGGAGAGCCAAAAGAAGGACTTCGCCAACAGTCTGATAGACCTGGGAGCACAGTACGAATACAGTTTCTTCGGCTACGGACTGGGCAACAGCTACAAGGGCTACAAGCGACTCACCCCCTACATCGCCGGAGGAGCCGGCGTGGTGGTAGGCACATCCTACTCGGCCGTAGGCATTTACGGAACACTCGGTCTAGGTGTACGCTACAAGATGAAACCCCGATGGAACGTAGGAGCGGAATGGAACGTACGCTTCACCACCACCGACAAGATAGACGATATCAACAAGCCATACGGCATAAAGGGGGGTATGTTTAAGAACAAGGATGGATACACCAACACCTTTGTTTATATAAGCTACGATATGTTCCCCAAATATAGAAAATGTAATAACTGACAGATATGAGCATAAAAGAACAATTGAATCTCGAAAGGATTCCCAAACATATAGCCATCATCATGGACGGCAACGGACGATGGGCAAAAGCCAAAGGACTGCCGCGCACCGCCGGTCACCACGAAGGAGTGGAATCGGTACGTGCTATTGCCGAGGAGACAGCACGTCTCGGCGTTAAGAACCTGACACTCTACGCCTTCTCTACCGAGAACTGGAACCGCCCCACTGCCGAGGTATCCGCCCTCATGTCCCTCTTTATCGAGGCACTCGAGGAGGAGATTTTCATGAAGAACAACATCCGATTCCGTGTGATAGGTCAGCGCGACCGCCTTCCGAAGGATGTTATGGAGCACCTGTTGCACAGCGAAGCACGCACCGCCAAGAACGACCGCATGACCCTCACGCTGGCACTCAGCTACTCCTCACGTTGGGAAATTACCGACACCGCACAGAAGATAGCACGCGAGGTAGCAGCCGGCACCCTTAAACCGGAGGATATCACCGAGGAAACCATCACGCAGCACCTCAACACCTCCTTCATGCCCGACCCCGACCTGCTTATCCGCACCGGTGGCGAGCTGCGCATGAGCAACTATCTCCTCTGGCAGTGTGCCTACTCCGAGTTGTACTTCTGCAACACCTATTGGCCCGACTTCCGCGAAGAGGACCTCTACAAGGCCATCCTGGACTTCCAACAAAGAGAACGCCGATTTGGCAAAACAAGTGAACAAATAGCAAAACAATCATAAGACGATATATGAAGAAAAGTAACCGTATAACGAGATGGTTTGTCCTGCTACTCCTGCCCTTTTACGCCGGAGCACAGGCACAAGAATCCTCCAACGGCACTAGAATTAAACCGGTTATCGACTATGCCGGAACGGCACAAAAATGCTACATCGGGGGCATCGCCATCGATGGAGCCGAAAACAACGACGATTTTGTCCTTGTAGGCATCTCCGGATTGTCGGTAGGACAACTCATTAGCGTCCCGGGCGATGAGATTACCCGTGCTATCAAACGCTACTGGAAGAATCAGCTTTTCTCCAATGTTCGTATCGAAGCAGATAGTATCGTGGGCGACCAGATTTACCTGCACATCTACCTCACGGAACGTCCCAAGGTGTCTCAAATCAACTACTCGGGCGTTAAGAAAAGCGAGCGAGAAGATTTGGAGGCGAAGCTGGGTTTGCTCAAGGGTAACCAGATTACACCAAACATGATTGACCGTGCTAAAATCTTGGCGGGCAAGTACTTCGACGAGAAGGGATTTAAGAATGCCGAGATTAATGTTCTGCAACGCACCGACCCCGATAACAAGGATATGGTGATTGTGAACATCGATATAGACAAACACGAAAAGGTGAAGATACGCCACATCACCATTGAGGGCAACGAGCGTATCCCTACCAAAAAGATTAAGGGTGGACTCTTCTCCAAGAGTTTGCTGGGTAAAACCTACGAAAAAGATCGTGCGTTTGCCAACTTCTTTAAGAATAAGAAATACATACCTGCCAACTTCGAGGAGGGTAAGAAGACCCTTATCGAGAAGTACAACGAGTATGGCTACAAGGATGCCTACATAGTGGTAGACTCCGTGTACCCTGCCGCCAACCCCAGCGAGGTGAACATCTACCTCAAAGTGGACGAAGGACAAAAATACTACCTGCGCAACGTGGAGTGGGTAGGTAACACCGTCTTCCCCACCAGCCAACTGGAATACCTGCTGCGCATGAAGAAAGGCGACGTCTACAACCAAAAGCACCTCAATCAACGCATCTCCGAGGACGAGGACGCCATCTCCAACCTCTATTATAATAATGGATATGTATTCAACCACATAGACCCCGTCGAAGTCAACATAGAAAACGACTCCGTCGACCTGGAGATTCGTGTCATCGAAGGAAAACAAGCCACCATCAACCACGTACGCATCTTCGGTAACGACCGAGTGTACGAGAATGTGGTTCGCCGTGAGCTCAAGAACAAACCGGGCGACCTCTTTAACCGCGACGCACTCACCCGTTCCTACCGCGAGATAGCCTCCATGGGACACTTCGAGCCCACCCCCGAGGCACTGAAGGCCGACGTACAACCCGACCAAGAGAACGGAACCGTAGACATCAACTGGGGACTCACCAGCAAGAGCAACGACCAAGTAGAATTCTCACTCGGATGGGGACAGACCGGTGTCATCGGAAAGTTGGGACTTAAGTTCTCCAACTTCTCCATCAAGAACCTCTTCACCAAGGGCGGCATCCACCGCGGTATACTGCCGCAAGGCGACGGACAAACCCTGAGCTTGAGCGGACAAACCAACGGTACCTACTACCAAGCCTACAACATATCCTTCCTGGATCCATGGTTCGGCGGTAAGCGACCCAACTCCCTGTCCGTATCCGCCTCCTTCTCCAAGTCTACCGACGTGAGCAGCCGTTACTATAACTCCTCCTATTATAATAGCTACTACAACTACCTCTACGGATACGGAAGTTCCGGTAGCTCCTATTACGAGAACTACTACGACCCCGACAAGTACATCATGATGTACAGCCTGGGTATAGGATGGGGAAAGCGTCTGCGCTGGCCGGACGACTGGTTCACCCTGAGTGCCTCCCTACAGTTTGAGCGCTATATGCTCAAGAACTGGAGCTACTTTATGATAACCAACGGTAACTGTAACAATATCAACCTCACATTGTCACTCAACCGTAACTCCACGGACAACCAGTTCTTCCCACGTAAGGGATCGGACTTCACCTTCTCCGTCACCCTCACCCCACCCTTCTCACTGTGGGACGGCAAGGACTACAAGAACCTAGCCACCAACTCCCAGTCCTCCAACTATCAGAAGGAGCTGCAAGAGAAGTACAAGTGGGTAGAGTACCACAAGTGGAAGTTCAAGATACGCACCTACACCTCACTCGCCAGCATCACCAAGTGTCCGGTGCTCATGACCCGTGTAGAATTCGGTATCCTCGGTTCCTACAACAAGTATAAGAAATCCCCGTTCGAAACCTACTATATGGGAGGTGACGGAATGTCCGGTTACACCTACGGATACGCCACCGAAACCATCGGTCTGCGCGGATACGACAACGGTTCACTCACCCCCTACGGCTACGAAGGCTACGCCTACACCCGTATCGGTGCCGAGCTTCGCTTCCCGCTCATGCTCGAATCCTCCACCAGCATCTACTGTCTGGCATTCGTCGAGGGCGGTAACGCATGGACCGAAGCCAAGAACCTCAACCCATTCGACCTAAAGCGCTCCGCCGGTGTCGGCGTCCGCATCTACCTGCCTATGGTGGGACTGATGGGTATCGACTGGGGATACGGATTTGATAAAGTGTTCGGCTCTAGTTCCTACGGTGGCAGTCGCTTCCACTTCGTACTGGGACAGGAGTTCTAAACAGAATATATAACCCTAAAAAAGATAATGCAATGAGGAGACTAATCATCTGTGTGTTGATGGTGCTGACAACCGGCATCGTGGCACACGCACAGAAATTTGCACTCGTGGACATGGAGTACATCCTGAAGAATGTGCCCGCCTACGAACGTGCTAACGAGCAGTTGAACCAAGTGTCCAAGAAGTGGCAGGCGGAGGTGGAGGTACTCACCAACGAAGCCAAGACACTCTATAAGAACTATCAGTCCGAAGCCGTCTTCCTGAGCGAGGAACAGAAGACCAAGCGCGAGGAAGCCATCGTAGCCAAGGAAAAGGAGGCTGCGGAGCTTAAGAAGAAGTACTTCGGTCCGGAGGGTGAACTCTACAAGAAACGTGAGAGCCTGATGACACCCATTCAGGACGAGATATACAACGCCGTAAAGAGCGTCTGCGACCTGCGCGGATACTCCGTCGTAGTAGACCGCTCCACCGACAACGGTATCATCTACGCATCGCCCAAGATAGATATCAGTCAGGAGGTTCTCTCCAAACTGGGCTACTCAGAGTAAGTATATATAGATAAGAAAGTATAAACAAAAAATTATAAGACAATGAAGAAATTGATTATCATGGCCATGCTCATGGCTCCCGTTAGCCTCTTCGCACAGAAGTTCGGCCACGTAAACGTACAGGAAATCATGACGGCTATGCCGGAATATACCACGGCACAAAACGAAGTACAAGCACTCCAGAAGACCTACGAGGAGGATCTCACCAGAATGCAGGACGAGCTCAAGAAGAAGAGCGAAGAGTACGACAAGGCACTGAAGGAGACTCCCAATATGCCCGACAACGTAAAGTCTCGTCGTGAGCAGGAGTTGCAGGACCTGTATCAGCGCATACAGCAGAGCTACCAGGACAACCAGCAGGATTTGCAGAAGGTGTCACAGGAGAAGATGCAAACCATCACCACCAAGATTGTAAACGCCATTAAGGAAGTGGGACAAGCCGGTGGATATGTCTACATCATGGAGCTTAACGGTGGTATCCCCTACATCAGCACCACCCTCAGCACCGATGTTACCTCACAGGTAAAGTCCAAGTTGGGATTGAAGTAAGTAAACAATGAGAAAGATACTTATAACCTTTGCATTGCTGACTTTGCCTATGCTCATGGAAGCACAGGCAAAGTTCGGCTATGTAAGCTACGAGGCACTCTACAAGGCTATGCCGGAATATCAAGAGGCTCAGAACACGCTGGAGAATCTTCGTAAGAAGTACAACAGCGAGGCAGAACGTAGCGAGGCAGATTTCAATAAGAAGTTTGCCGAGTTCCTACAGGGACAGAAGGAGTTTCCGGAGATTATTCTACAGAAACGACAGAAGGAGCTGGTGGAACTTATGGAACGTGGCATTCAGTTCCGCGACGAGATGAAGGAACTGCTCAAGAACGCCGAGAACGAACTGATGGAGGAGGTAAAGCAGAAGCTGAACAACGCCATCCAAAAGGTAGGTATGGAGAAGGGATACCCCTACATTATTAATACCGACCACAACGCATGTCCGTTCATCAACCCCGAGCAGGGCGAAGATGCAACCGATGCCGTAAAGGCTGAACTCAATCTACGCGCACAGTGAGCCTATCCACCCTACCCGGTCCTATCGGTATCTTCGACTCCGGTTATGGAGGGCTGAGCATCCTACAGGAGATACATCGACTGATGCCTCAGTACGATTACCTCTATGTGGGCGATAATGCACGCCAACCCTATGGCACACGTTCCTTCGAAATCGTGTACGAGTTTACACGCGAGGCAGTACGCTACCTCTTCGACCAAGGATGCCACCTGGTGATACTTGCGTGCAACACCGCATCGGCCAAGGCACTGCGCACCATTCAGCAGCACGATTTGTTGGAATGGGATGCATCGCGACGAGTATTGGGTATAATACGCCCCACAGCCGAGATTGTGGGCGAACTCACCCGGAGTCGCCACGTAGGCATCATGGCAACCAACGGTACGGTACGTTCACAGTCCTACCCCATCGAGATACAGAAGCTACATCCCGACATCACCGTAGCACAAGAAGCCTGCCCCATGTGGGTACCGCTGGTGGAGAACTACGAGTTCAACTCCCCCGGAGCCGATTACTTTGTGCAGAAATACTTAGACGAACTTATGGCAAAGGATCCGCAGATAGACACCATCATTCTGGGATGCACCCACTATCCGCTACTGTTAGAGAAGATTCGCAAGTATGCTCCGGAGCATGTGCAAATCGTTCCGCAAGGAGCCTACGTAGCACACAGTCTGCAAGCCTATTTGCAGAAACACACCGAGATGGAGGCAAAGTGTACTAAGGAAGGCACCTGCCGTTTCTTCACCACCGAATCATCGGACAAGTTTAAAGAGTCTGCCGCCGTATTCTTGCAGACCCACACCATGGAGGTGGAACAAATCACGTTAAAATAACAGAAACACCCCTTATAAAATAATGGCTCGGAAGCATCCCTTCCGAGCCATTATTTTACAAAGCATTAAACGCATCGTTGATAGCCTTTGCCGTAGTCTTGAACTCCTCCTCCGTAAAGGAAAGTTTCGGGTTGGAGAAAAGCATATCCTTTTCACTCTGCATCGGTATAAGATGAATGTGAGCATGCGGCACCTCCAGTCCCAACACAGCCTCACCCACCTTTATACATGGGAACGCCGTCTTGATAGCCCGTGCCACCTTCTTGGCAAACACCTGCATCTCGGCAAGTTCCTCATCCTCCATATCGAAGAGGTAATCCACCTCACGGCGCGGAATCACCAATGTATGACCCTGCACCAACGGATTGATATCCAAGAACGCATAGAAGTGTTCGCTCTCCGCACACTTATAACTTGGAATCTCCCCCGCAGCTATTTTCGAAAAGATTGTTGCCATGACCGCACCTCCTTTTTACTCGTACTTGATGCTCAA